>JAPLNX010000477.1 GCA_026400935.1 Planctomycetia bacterium
TGAAAATCGCGGTATTGCGGTCCCTGTTTCTTGAGCCATTTGGTCGTCTCGGTCTTGGCCTCTTCGATCACGTCCTTGATCGTAAATTTGCGACACAACAGATACAGAGCATGAATGTGGTCCTCGACCCCGCCGATGATCAGCGCGGGAGAATCGACGTTGTCACGGAGGATCGTGGCTTTGTAGGCGTAGAGCTGCCGCCGAATCTCTTCGTCCTTCAGCCAGGGGCGACGTCCCTTGGTACTGTAGACGATATGGACGAGAACCTTGGCGAGCGATTGCGACATGACCCACGACCCCGTTTGTCTTTTTGATTGACGTCGCCAATCACGTTGACGTCGCCAATCACGGAGTATCAACCGCGTTGTAGTCCAAGCGGATTCGGCGGGATTTGGTGAGTAGGTCGATGTGGCCGTCTTGAGTGTTGGGGTCGATGGCGACTTGGTTGTTGTTGATGTTGCCGACGTTGTAGAGCAGTTCCTTGCCGGTTCGTTTATCGAGGACTTGGACGACACCGTCAGGATGTTTGCCGTCGGTGGAATCATCGCTGGGGCGGCGATAAGGGAGCACGAGGATGGGCAGGTCTTGGGGTTGATCGAGTGCGATCGGCAAGTTTCTGGCGGGGATCGTCCAGAGCGGTTTCAGTGATGCCCGCTCAAATGCGTGGAGCCAGCCATTGGCCATCACCTTGCGATGGCCTCCGCGATCCTGATCGGTGGCGAGCCAGCCCTTTTCAGTCACTGGCCCCGAAATGATCAGGAACAAACGCGATTCATCACCAAAGCAATGCACATTCGATAGTGTGTTTGGCAATGTCACCGTGTGCTTGACCAATTCCTGTCCGTCGGCCAGCGACAAGATTCGCAAAGACTCCGGTGCTTCGAGCAAACCAATGCGTGACTCGTCGATACGAAATGGTGTTGAGACCGGCACGAGGTTCCGTTGCCAACGGATCGCTCCGGTGACGAGGTCTTCGCAAATGAGCCTCTGGAGTTTGCTCGCCGGTACGACCGCTGAGGAACTGACTTGCAAGCGACCTTGCGTCAGGATCACAGAACTCACTGGTGTCTTATCCACACGACGGGTCAGCAATTGGCCGTCGAAACCGCGCAGCACTTCGAGTTTATGCGAGTCCGCCGACTTCATGAGCACGAATTCGTCATCGGCAGTAATACTCGTTCGTGGCGACAAACCATGACGCATCCATAAGCGAGCGCCGGTCGCAGGGTCAGCAGCGATGAGCCGGTTTTGTTGGCGATAGCAAATCAGCCCCGGCCCGACATGCAGCACGCTCAAAACCGGTTGCTGATAACGATCGAGATACAGCAGATCATCAACCGTGAAGCCAAGTCGGCCAGGGCGGATTTCGTAACCGCCAATTTCATCGGGATCACCGGTCGGAATCGTCCACAGGATGCGCGAGTTTGTTTCACCACGGTCATCGATCGGTTGTATGCCGAAGAGGTCATCTCCCATTTGCAGCACTAGCAGCGGCCCAATTCCCCAACCTCGGTGCAATTGATAAACCAAGCGGAACGGCGATTTCGATTCAGGCAACGGCAGCTCCCAATAGCCGCGCTGGCCAGCCCCTTGGAAACGAACTTTCTTTCCATTTCGTTCGACCGAAACAGTCAGTCGTCGCCAAAACGGATCGCGGCTTTCGATCGGGATATTGTTGCAATAGATGTCGTCGTGCGACTCTTCTTGCTCCGTGACCTTCGGAGTGCGTAGCGGCCAAGTCTCCGCTGGCCCATTCGCTAACGATCGGCCGATCGCTGTATCGGCCATGACGTCAGCCAGCCACTCTGTCGTTGATCGACCGCTCGGCAATTTCACATCGGCGTACCGATCGCGCAGCTCACGATAGCAGTCGGCCGCCTCGAGCGGCTCGCTCCGAAATTCGTGGAGCAATGCGAGTCGATACCACGACTGTGCGGCGAGAGAGCGATCATCGCTTCCGGCGATGTCTCGCAAAGCGAGGTTCGTGCGGACGTAGCCCAGCCCTACTCCCGTCCGACCTGACAACTGCAATTTGACCTCGCGACCGAACGACAGATTCATCAGTTGATCGGCAAATTGTTGCAGGGCAAACGTGTCGAGACTCTCTTCAGACTTCTGTCGTCGAGCGGCAATCATCGTGAGCAATTCTGGCCGCGTTGCCGGATTCGCATTCTCGAGCAAGTTCGCAATGACGCCTTGCAACCAACGATCGCGACGTACTGTTCGCGTTGCGGGTTCTTCATGAGACTGATTCTGAAGTCTTGCGACTTCAGCTACGGGAGCTACGGGCAAACGATCAACGACTATGACGTCATCACTTGGATGCAATTCGGTCAGTTCTAGTGTCAGTCGCAAGGCATCAACCGACGAACCGCTGCGTCTCGCCGCTTCGATCAATGCGTGCCGGACTTCGATCTGCTCTGCGGCCGATCGCGACAACTCCAGTAGTTCACGTTCCACCGCCGCGTGATCAGTCGGCTCATTTTCGATTCGCCGGAGCAGCATCTGCCGCAACGCAGCCTGCCCCTTGTCGCTGTGATCTTTATCAGTCAGCAAGGTTCGCAGCGACTCCTCACCTGTTGCTGAGTCGCCAGCCTGTTGCTTCAACCAAGCCATTTCAATTCGCGCGTCGGCATCTTCCGGCTTCGCAATGACTCGATCGGTCACGATTCGCTGTCGTGTCGAAAACGATTCAAGACTACTGATGGAATACGGTGACAACACCATCCAACGATTGCTCGCACGAACAAGTTGGCCGCTCACGTTCGCCTTCTCAGGTAAATACCTCGTGATGGCTCCATCGCGGACGTCAATCGCGGCCCAGCCTCCTCTTTGCAGAGGCATCAAGTAGCGATCGCCTTTCCAATCCCCTTGCGCGGCTGGCGATGAGAGCCACTTCGTCCACGCGATCTTTCCAGTTGCGGAATCAACTGCGGATACCTTGTGACGTTCAAAGACTAGCACGCCAGATTGGTCCGCTGTGACGTCGTCCGAATTGCGAGGCATCACAGCGAATACCGGTTCGTTGAACTCTGTTCGCCAACGCAACTTCCCCGATCGGGCATCCAGTCCGCGCAATGAGCGTGATTCAGGCGAGGCCACGATCAGCGTTCCTGATCGAGAGTCACTCAAGACCATTTCTCTCCATGATTCCCACCAAAGTGCTGGAAACGGTCGATCTCGCTCAGCGGAGGTAAAGCCCGTTGCTGAGGAGATGTCGTCACGCTCAAACCGAAAGCTCCAGGCCAACGTCCGCGTCAACGGATCAACTGCCACGACGCAGCCCGCACTCGTCGGACAAACCAATTGGCCAGCGGACCATGTCACTGGGCACGCGACATGCCGCCAACTTTGTTCTTTGAATTGCTGACGATCAGACTCAGCAAGTTGCACCGACCATTCCAGCCGACCATCGTCCGCTCGCAACGCCAACAGGCTGATGAGTGACTCACGCTGAGCGACCAAATACAAAACGCCGTCGCTTACCAACGGCGGCCCAATGAAGTACGTCCCTTGTAGTTCAGTTGATGGTTCCGAATTCGATCCGCCGACACGCCACAATCGCTGGCCCGTCGCGAGGTCGAGAGCGTCCAGATGATTCCGCA
The DNA here is from genome assembly GCA_026400935.1 of Planctomycetia bacterium. Lineage (GTDB taxonomy): Bacteria > Planctomycetota > Planctomycetia > Planctomycetales > Planctomycetaceae > SXKJ01. The sequence continues at coordinate 3,606 of JAPLNX010000477.1, forward strand.
GTATCGTTCCTGAACCCGGCTTGAAGTCGAACGCCTCCGCATCTTGGATCAAGAACAACCGACGTCCGTCCGTTGTCATGCGGCCTCGAACCGAATCGCCGAACCAGCGTCGCTGCAATTCATCAAACATTGCCCCTTGAATTCCAGGATGCCGTTGCAGATCGGTGGTGATCCCCACGATCGAGTCAGTCGCCACGTTTTCCCACAACTTGCGGCCTTGCCGCACATCAACCGCAATGACTTTCGCCGGAACCGCGAATCGCGAAACGATGACATCACCGACAATCAATGGCTTAGCACTCGGCAAAGCCAATACGTCATAACCACGCCAGCCATCCAACAGATCACGCATCAGCTTCGCCGACTCACCGATAAGACCCGCATCGATTTGCCAGACCGGCGGACCAGCGGGGCCATCAATGATTGATTGTGAGTTGTCGTGTTTCTGCGTGTCGCTCGCCCCTTTGCTCTTGTTGGTCGAAGCATGCTGTTTGGACTGTCTGAGTTGCTCCTCAAGCCAAAGTGCGAGGTTGGCTTGAGGGACATTCGGCGGAGCAGACGATTGCTCCAAGCGTGTGCGATGTTTCTGCAACAATTCACGAGCAGTCATTGCACGAGCCGAGTGACGTGTTTGCTCCACATGACTCAGCGAGAGCACCCAGTGAGCGAGCCACGCCGCATCTTTCACTGAAGCAGAATGCGAATGCCTGGCTAACTCTTCGCTCGCCGCAACCGCCAGTTCCCATTCGCCTCGGTCTGCATGTCGCGCCGCAAGATCTCGTAGAGCGTTCCAGCCAGCAATTGTTTGGCCAAATCGTGTGATGACGCCTCTAAGTCCTTTGACGTCACCTTGCTCGCGAGCGTTTCGCCACAACCGCTCCGCCTGTGAACCGTGCAACCGCTCGTATAACTCACGCCCGGCGGGAAGCACATCGGCCAACAACCGATTCGCTTCCGCAACAACGCTCAGCCCATGCGATCCAGCGACGACAAACACATTCGGTGTATCGAGCAGTCCCTGCAACGCAGCAATCGCCGGAGCGAATTCCCTCTTCGCAATCTGTGCCCGAGACGCTTCAAAGATCGCATCGACCTGACGATCACGAGCAATCTTCGCAGACTGCGGAAACGGCTCCGATTCAACCTTGGCTCGCGAGTCTTGTGCGTCTGCAATTGTGCTCAGCAAAACGATGAGCAGAAGCTGTTTCAAAATCAGCACGACGCGCAAGCGAGTGGTCCGACGCCATGAGAAATCGACCACTCGCGTGCGCGTCGTGCTAGTTCTTAAACCACCTCCAGCAACAACCAAGTTCGCCAATGCAGTCACCCTTCGGGCAAAGCGATCCAGCAACCTCAGCGGCTCAAGCGGCGAACAAGTCATGAGGGACTTTCTTAACATCAGCCGAGCACCGACCGATTTCGCGAGGCATTCTGGCAAGCGGTCTTCAGGGCGGCAACACCCTTGGCATTCGTTCGCCAAAGCGCAACGATGAGTAAGACTCCAAAACTACAGACACACATTCTCTACCACTCGGCCAATTCGCATGGATCGCGACAACTCAGCGACAGACGCCAACTCGAACGAAAGTCGCGAGGCGATCGTGCGGCGGCTTGAGCCGCATAACTTGCTTGCGCTCTCGGCGTTTTCGGTGTTGCTGCGATTCGCGTGGATCTTCAAAACCGAGAGCGTGATCATTCCCGCCTTCATGGACAGCATTGCGGGGGCCGGTTGGCTGCGTGGTTGCTTGCCGGTCATCAATCGCTTCGGGCAAAGCCTGCCCCCCATTTTCTTTGCACGACATTTGCGATCGGCTCGGATCAAGAAATGGAACTTGTTCGGTACGGCGTTCGGTTTGGGAATGTCGATGCTGGCAGTTGCCGCAATCTGGACCACAACTGCGGATAAAAGGAATCCGTGGCTGCCGCCGGCGTTCTTGGTTCTGTATTTGATCTTCTTCGCATCGAACGGACTGAATCAACAAGTCTTCGGGACGTTGCAAGGAAAGCTCATCCGCCCTGATCGTCGCGGCGAGTTACTCGGCCTATCGGGAATCGGCGGCTCGATCGCATCAGTCATCGCGGCGTGGTTTTTGTTGCAAAGATGGCTCGAACTTCCGGATCACGGCTTCGGCTACATCTTCGGGTTTTCAGGTCTCGGCTTTTTGCTCGCGGGAGTGATGACCTGCTTCGTTCATGAACCGCCCGATGAACTGCATGTCGAATCAGCCGAACAGCGCGGCGGCTTGCACGAGTCGTTCGATCTGTTTCGGCGTGATCGCAATTTCCGACAACTGGCGATCGTCGCGATGTTGTTTATCGCGATTCAACTTTTGTTTCCGCACTTTCAAGCACTCGGCCTGAAGCATGTCGAACGGGATCAAGTTGGTTTTCAGATGATGCTGTGGGTGATCGTGCAAAACGTGGCGGTCGGCCTCTTCAGTTGGATCTCCGGCAAGCTGGCGGATCGTTTCGGCAATCGACTCTCGCTCCGTCTGCAAATTGTCGGAACGGCGTTTGTGCCGCTGCTGGCGCTACTCTTCACGAGTCATCTCGATGGCTTCGAGACCAAACATTTTTGGATCACGTTTTTCTTTCTCGGCCTGACTCCTGTCACCATCAAGACCCTGACGAACTACGCCCTCGAATTGACCGAACCTCGTCAGCACCCGCTTTACGTGGCGACGCTACACGCTTGCCTCGCGATTCCGTTTTTGTTGTCACCTCTCGTCGGCGGCCTGATTGATTGGCTTGGCTTCCGGCCCGTCTTCATCGGCATCAGCTGCGTCATCGCCGTCGGCTGGCTCGCATCATTTCGCATGATCGAACCCAGACGACGCTGATAACGTCGCGTGGTCATTTATTTGGCGAGCCGGGTGGCATCAGCCCCCGGACTCATCCTGCTTGCCGTGTTGTCCGGCGGCTGACGTCGCCCGGTTCGCCAAAGGCTGGTCTGGCTGGGTGTTGCCTTTTCGCAACATCGCCGCACGAGACGATCAAGATTCGCCGCGTTTATCGCTCGACGACAGCAAGGGACTGTGTTCGTCAAATGGAAGGCGATAGCATGAGCGGCCTCGTTGCGGCTCGACCCGCGATGTCATTGCTTCTGAGTGGCGATGGTTCTTGCATGGTGGCGTTCGTTGAGTTCCTTGTGATGGCTGACCGCTCGCAATGCACTACGCCCCAGAATCGTCACGCGAATTTCTTCCTGAATCGTCAGGGAATTCGTCGGACGATTTGAGCCTCAGTTTTCATTACCGCTCCGCACCAATCTATTTGCTGACTGCGATTGTCGGACTGTTGCTTCTGTTAGATCTCGCGATTGGTCTGGTTTGGGGCTCAACAGAGGGCCTTGCGACGCCAACCATCCGAACCGCAGCGAGCGCGGACTTATGGACGAAGCTGCTCACAACTCGGATGCTGTTTGGGTTTCGCTTGGCATTACTCGCCGCCGTGTTGGGTGGCGCGAGGATTCTGTATCAGACGCTCGATGGCTTATTGTCGGGCAGGATCGGAGCGGACCTCGCACTGACGATCGCCTGCTTGTCGGCCATCGTGTTGGGTGAGCACACAACGGCGGCGCTCGTCGTCTTCATTGCGCTGTGTGGTGAAAGCATTGAGGGCTACACGGTCGATCGGGCGCAGCGAGCAATACGGCGAATCTTTCAATTGTGTCCGAGGATCGCGCGAGTTCTCGTCGGTGACAACGAACAGGAAGTCCCGGTCGAGCAGGTCGTCGAAGGAGACACTCCGACCGGGCGAACGAATGCCGGTTGACGGTGTCGTCATTGCGGGGCAATCGGCGGTTGATCAAAGCGCACTCACAGGCGAAAGCCTGCCGGTCGACAAGACGGTCGGAGACAGCGTCTTTGCCGGAACGCTGAATCAATTCGGCGCGTTGCGATTCACCGCCACCAAGGTCGGCCAGCAAACGACGATCTCGCAAGTTGTGGAAATGGTCGCGGCGGCCACTCAACGGAAAGCTCCGCTGGAGCGAACGGCCGATCGGTTGGCTCGCTGGTTTCTTCCGGTTGTACTCACCGTCGCATTACTGACGCTGATTGGTTGGCGAGTCGCAAAAGGCTCATGGTCAGCAGGTTATCTGCCCGCTTTGAGTGTGCTCGTCGTCGCGTGCCCGTGCCCGTTGATCCTCGCGACACCGAGCGCCGTGATGGCCGCAATGGCTTGGCTGGCTCGTCGCGGCGTGGTCGTCAAAGGCTCGCTGGCACTGGAACGACTCGCGGCCGTCGACACGTTCGTCTTTGACAAAACAGGCACGCTCACTCGTGGTGAGTTAGCGGTCGGTGATATCTGGCTCAACGAGAACTCGGTCGGCTCGCCGGTTCCTACGGAAACTGATTTACTGCGACTGGCCGCGATCGCCGAGAAGCGGAGCGAACATCCGATTGCTCGCGTGTTGGTGCGAGAAGCGGAATCGCGACAGTGCGTGATCACCGGCGCGGACGAACTGACCGCACATCCGGGTGCGGGGATCGTCGCGATTGTGCGTAACTCGCAATTGGGTGTTTGGGCAAACAACTTGGAGCACGTTTCCAACGTGCTCAAGCAACTCATTCAAAAAGGTGAGCACGTTAAAAACGTGTCTCAAGAAAAGCGGACAATCATTGTCGGCAACCGCCGCCTGATGGACGCTCACGGAATCGTGCTCTCCACTGGCGTCGAACAGCGACTTGTCTCGCTTGAGCAACAAGGGCAGTCAGTTTTGCTCGTGGCTCTCGATCAAATGCTGCTGGGCGCGATCGGCCTCAGAGACACCGCGAGAGCTGAAACCGCAACGGTCCTCCATGAGTTGCGAGCGGCCGGAGTGCGCAACTTTGTGATGCTGACCGGCGATCGGCTCGCGCCAGCAAAGCGCGTTGCCGAGCAACTCAGCATCGAAAATGTCGAAGCGGAGCTGCTTCCCGCCGACAAAGCAAAACGGATCGAAGAACTCATCGCAGCGGGACATGTCGTGGCGATGGTTGGTGACGGTGTGAATGACGCTCCCGCTCTGGCCACCGCTTCGGTGGGTTTGGCACTTGGCGGCGTTGGCAGTGATCTCGCAGCAGAAGCTGGCGACCTCGTGTTGATGGGCGATCCACTGCGACCGTTGCCAGGACTACTGCGGCTGTCGCGGCAATTGGTCATTGTGATTCGACAGAGCATTTTCGTCTTTGCGTTCGGCATGAATGCGTTCGGGATGCTGCTTGGAAGCCTTGGATGGATCAACCCAGCGGTCGCGGCGGTGTTTCATGAATTCTCATCGCTTGCCGTCATGTTGAACGCGATGCGTTTGCTGTGGTTTGAACGCTGGGACGAAACGCGAATCGGCAGGGTGTCAGCAATCGTGACTCGATTTATCGAGTCGTTCACCGAACGACTCTCACCAACGCGGCTCGTGTATGGGTTCATCGAACAGAGGCCGTTGATCATCCGCTCGATGGCCGCGCTGATCGGCGTGTGGTGGTGCTGTTCGGGAATCGCGATGTTGTCTGACGATGAGCAAGCGGTCGTAACACGACTCGGTCGTTTCGAGACAACGCTCAACGCCGGTTGGCACTGGCGTTGGCCGGTCGGACTAGAAATCGTTCGTCGCGAACGAGTCTTGGAAGTACGTTCGGTTCAACTCGGTTTTCGAGCCGCTCCGACTCCACTTCAAGAAGGTGGCGTGTATCGAGCACCCGTCGAATGGATGAGCGAGCATGGCGACGGCGACTATGAACCGGTCGCTCCGGAATCGTTCACACTCACAGGCGAAGAAGTTCCGATCGAAGTCACGGGCGAAGTGCAATTTCGAATCAGCGATATTCGGCAATTCGCATTCGCTTCAGCGCGTCCTGCCGAGACGTTGCGAGCGGTCGCCGAAAGCGTGCTCCGCGAAGTTGCGGCGACAGAGTCATTGGACGGACTGCTGACCAGTCGACGGCGAGAGATTGAGGCTCAGTGCTTGAAACGGATTCGCGATCTCGTCACGAGTTATCAGATCGGCGTCGAAGTGATCGAGCTTTGTTTGCTCGACATTCACCCGCCAAAGCAGGTCGTCTCGGCTTATCGGCAAGTGGCCGACGCACTCGAACAACGCGAGCAATTCATCAACGAAGCAGAAGGCTATTACGCTCGCAAGGTGCTGAGCGCAGCAGGTGAGGGAGCGATTCGCGTTTTGACCGACAGCGTCAACGCGGCGAAACGATTACCCGATGCTTCGACGACTGGCGGCGTCACCGGCTGGCAATTGGATGACACCTTGTGGCAACGGCTCACGGCCAATTTCGACACGGACGAACGGCTGCTGTCCGGTGAAGCCGCAGCGAAACTACTCACCGCTCGCCGAGAGAAGACTCGCACGGTGCAAGCCGCAACCGGCTCGGCGGCTCGGTTCAACAGTGTTCTGAAAGTCTTTTCCGCTCAACCAACGCTGACGGGATTGCATCTGTATTGGACGACGATCGAGCAAGTCTTGGCTGCTCGATCGCTCATGATCTTGGACCCGGCCCTCCGCGGGAGACAACATTTATGGCTGACGGAACCGGGACAATCACCCCCGATCCCGCCGCTTGGTCCGTCGGTAAAACAACTGCAACCCATTGAGGTGCCTGACCCTTAATGTGGCGGACGCGAGACGCGTCCACCACAGAAACTAACGGAACCAAAACGTGGAACGAGAACAAACAGAACAACAAAATCCGCCGACAACATTCTGGCGGCAAATGATCGGATTTATTGCAGCGAGCGTGCTGCTTGCGGCGGCGGCGAGTTCGATCGTCCTTGTTGACGAAACCGAGTTCGTCATCGTGGAACGTTTGGGGCAGATTGTCGCGGTGTACGACACAGCCGAATCTCGCGGATTGCATTTCAAATGGCCTTGGCCGTTCGGTGTGGCTCGACGGTTTGATTCGCGAGTGCAGCTCTTTGATCCACCGGGCCGCGAGATCTTTACTCGCGACAAGAAGAATATCACCGTCGAAACTTTCGTTTGTTGGCGCATCGCTCAATCGGCGGCTCAAGGCCCAGAAAGCTCAACGACGCCGGTGGCGCGATTTTTTCGATCACTCGGCAGCCATGAGGCGGGCGCGGCTCGTTTGGAGAGTCGAATTCGTTCGATCGTCGCAACACGAGTCGGGCAGCTCGACATGAGTGACTTGCTGCGAGTTCAAGATTCGGAATCGGGACCGTCTGAAAACAAAGCAGGCGTCCTAGAAGACCTCTCGCACGAAATTCGCGAGCAACTACAACGAGGGAACGCAGACGGAGAAGATTTGCTCGAACGCATGGGAATCGAGATCGTTGACGCGCGCGTGAAGCGAATCAACTTTCCGCTGGGCAATCAACAAGCGGTGTTCGAGCGGATGAAGTCAGAACGCCAGAAGATCGCCGATCGTTACCGCAGCGCGGGGCTTGCTGAGAGCACGGTCATCAAGAGTCATGCCGATCGACAACACGCAGAACTGATCGCAAAAGCGGACGCCGACGCCGAACGCATCCGAGGTGAGGCCGAAGCGGAAGCAACCTCAATCCTTAATCAAGCTCACGCCGCCGACCCGGAGTTCTACCGCTTGCAACGAACGCTGGACGCCTATCGCAAAATCTTAAACGACAAAACAACGCTCGTGCTGTCGGCATCGAGCAGCATGTTGAAACTGCTGACGGATGGGGTGCCAAACGACGTGAACATACCGAATAAAAATCCGATGCCGAAGGACCAATAATTCCGCCCCGCCCCACCGAGCTTGCCTCGGTGGTTCCGGGCTTTTGCACTACGAAGCTCTTTGCTCCAGCCGTAGTGCAGAGGCCCGTAAACCACCGAGACAAGCTCGGTGGGGTTAAGCTGACACCGAAACGCTCAACTTCAACTCATTACAAAGCTCTCATGAAACGCCTCGCACTCATCACCGCCGTACTCCTCTTGCCGTATTTGCTCACGGGCTTCTTCGTCGTGCGCGGCAACGAGACCGCAGTGGTGCGTCGTTTCGGTTCGGTGTTGAGAAATCCGAGCGGTGAAGTTCGGCAGTGGCCGAGTGGCTGGCATTACGACTGTCCTTGGCCGTGGGCTGTTGTCGATCGAGTCAACTTAAACGCCGCAAGAACTCTGAGTGTCGGTAATCTCGAACAAGATGCTCCGTCACAAAGTGGATTTCTCCGAGCAGTCGATCCGGCACGTCAGGCTCAGTTTCTCAGCGGTGACAAGAACATCCTCAACGTTCAGATCAGCGTCAGTTATCGAGTGTCGGATGCGGCGATCGATGACTTTTTGTTTGCGGCGGTTTCGCCCGAAAGACGATTGCGAACGCTGGCCGAATCAGTGCTAGCTGATGCCATGCTGCTCAGTGGTGTCGACTTTGCTCACACGCTCGGACGAAACGAACTTCGAGAATTGATGACGTCTCGTCTGCAATCATTGGCTCGCGAGCAACGACTGGGACTGACGGTCGATGATGTCACGATCGGGAATGTCTCCCCGCCGCTCCGCGTGAAGGCGGAATTCATCGACGTCATGAACGCGCGAGCGGACAAAGAAACGGCGATCAACCAAGCTCGTGCATACTCCGAACAACGTGAAGCGGAAGCCTCCGCCATCGCGAAACGAACAATCGACTCCGCCGAAGTCTTCCGCCATCAATCAGTCGAAGCCGCTCGCGCGGAAGGAGAAAGTTTTTCAAAGCTGATTGCTCAATTCCGCTCCGATGACCAGCAAGGCCGCCGCCCGTATGCCGAAGCTCGGCAGTTGTCGCTGCGACGGAAATACCTCGACGTGATGGAGGAAATCCTCCGCAACGTCGCCGCTAAAGTGGTGCTCGATTCCGGACAAGCAATCGACCTGACGATCCTGCGCGAGCAGAAGAACGTCGCACCGAAGTGAGCGTGTCAACCTGTGGCACACGCGGCTCGCGTGCGTGAATGTTTGCCAGACAAGAGGCACGCGAGCCGCGTGCCCTACGGCTCAAGCACATCGGCCCAACGTCGAGGAAGCGCCGCGAAGGCTCGGTCGTAGGTCTCTTGCAGTGGCACCGACACATAGCCGTCGAGGCTCACGTACAGCGGCATTTCCGGAAGCGTGTCGCCGACTGCGAGCGGTTCGATGTACGCGGTCACGCCCAGGATTCGATCCGCTTCATAAGAAACGAGCGTCAGCGGTTTATCGGTTGGTTGTTGGTACTCACTTTCATCCATTGCGTCCCAGATCGCTCCGTGAATTCCTTCGGGGGCAAAATTTGTCGGACGATGCAGGTCGAGAATCATCAAATGGATTTCCCGATGCAGTAACGAGCAGGCTTTGCGAACCAACGAATCCAACCGCTTCTGGCTCGATTTATTTCCGGGCGAGATCACCTCGATAATCGCTACGATTCGATCGTCACTCGCATGATGCACGGCGACGGACTTTTGTTTCCGCGTGTAAAATGTCGGCGACCCTTGTGCCGTCATTTTCACTTTCGGAGGTGCCACTAGCAGCCCCGTGCCACCACGATTGTCAAACCCGATGCCGCTTGCATCTGGTATCTCCAATGCCAAAACGTCGGGACCAAACTCCGACGCTTGTTGCTCGGCCAGTGCATACAACCAAGGAGGCAAGAGCCCGCCATTCAACGCGCGTTGAATCTCTTCAATCCACGAATGATGGAAATGATGAAACGTGCCATCATCAACTCGGCTCCAATCATGAACTCGCATGGCGCTGCTTCTCGAAAACAAGAAATCTTTCATCTCGCGGAAAGTTGTGAGGAGTATAGCCGCGAACTTTCGAGGAATCATTTCCGGTTCGTCGGCGACTGGGAAATTGCGTGTGAAATCGTTGTCATGCTTTCTTCCAAAGCGGCTCTCTTGAGAAGGACAGTGCTCCCATGAAGCGACATTGGCTCGGTGTGATTCTCTTGTTGATCGCGACTGGCGACCTCTTCGCGCAGGGCTATTCGCCGGAGGAAGCGGTGCGGCGGATGAGCGTGCCGGATGGGCTTCAGGTGCAGCTCGTGGCAGGTGAGCCGCTGGTGAGGCAGCCGGTTTGTATTGAGTTCGATGATCGCGGGCGGTTGTGGGTGATTCAGTATTTGCAGTACCCGAACCCGGCGGGGTTGAAGCGAGTGAAGGTCGATCGGTACTCGCGCACGGTTTATGACCGAATTCCCGAACCACCGCCGAAAGGGCCGCGTGGGGCGGATCGAATCACGATCCTTGAAGACACAGACGGTGACGGGCGCATGGATCGGAGCCGCGACTTCATTGACGGCTTGAATCTGACAACGGGGATTGCGTTTGGGCACGGCGGCGTATTTGTGCTCAACGTGCCCTATCTCCTCTTCTATCCTGATCGCAATCGGGACGACGTGCCGGACGGCGAGCCCGAAGTGTTGCTCACCGGCTTCGGCATGGAGGACGCTCACAGCGTGGCGAACTCGTTGACGTGGGGACCGGACGGCTGGTTGTACGGCTGCCAGGGAAGCACGGTGACGGCGAACATTCGCGGGATCGAGTTCCAACAGGGAGTCTGGCGTTATCACCCGCTGACGCGCGTGTTCGAACTCTTCTGCGAAGGAGGCGGCAATTCGTGGGGGCTGGATTTCGACGCGGTTGGCAATCTGTTCTACAGCACGAACTGGGGCGGCTTCGTGATGTTGCATGGCCTGCAAGGGGCCAATTATGTGAAGGCGTTTGGCAAGCACGGTGCGTTGCACAATCCTCATGCCTATGGCTTTTTCGATCATGTGCCGCATCGCGACTTTCGAGGCGGACACGTCACTGCCGGGGGCATCGTGTATCAGGGAGACTCGTTTCCGGATTCCTTCCGAGGGAAGTACATCGC
>JAPLNX010000065.1 GCA_026400935.1 Planctomycetia bacterium
GTTGGACCCAGTCGAGTTGGACCCAGTCGAGTTGGACCCAGTCGAGTTGGACCCAGTCGAGTTGGACCCAGTCGAGTTGGACCCAGTCGAGTTGGACCCAGTCGAGTTGGACCCAGTCGAGTTGGACGAAGCCGTCGGCCAGAGATTGGGCTCTGCCCCAATCGTCGTACTCGGTGAAGGCCTTGTCTTGCTGCACGAAGCCAATCTTCTGAGCGTGCAATTGCCGCGCGAGCCAATCGTGTCCGTTGACGTAGACCTGAATCGTCAGCGGGAACCACGTCTGAATGCGGACATGCATCAGACCGAAGTCGGGATCGTTGTAGTAATAGTACAAGACTCGCTGCGGACTCCGCGTCCACGCCAAACGCGGTCGCCCGTCACCGTACCTGAGCTTGAACGTGGGACAGGTCTCCTGCACACAGAGCACGAGGATCAACCCCTCGCGTCCTTTGCTCGCCAACAATGCCTGCTTGGCGAGCTGTTCCTTGTTGTGCTTGCCGGGGAGATATTGGTACTCAACCTGGGCTTGTCGAGCACAGTCTTTGGCGTGTTCGACCAAGAATTCCGCCTGCCGCTCGGCAAACGGAATGAAGTCCTTGCGTTTGATCTTCCAGCCGTAGTCCACGAAACTGTTGATGGCCACGTCATTGGTGAAGGGCAGATTACCACGATGCGCCAAAAAAGTAACTAAGCGCAACCAAAGAGCGTCAGCGACATCGACGCATTTGCGCAACTCATCCGCAACATGAGAGTCACTGCCGTGCGAAGAGAACGTTGGAAATTTCGATCTCGGCTGACTACACGCAATGCACCACGATGCAGGTGATGTTGTCTTTGCTGCCACCGTCTTCTGCCGCTTTGATGATCGCGCCTGCGGCGGCTTGCGGATCGTCCAACTTTATGAGGCGAGTGAGCAGATCGACGTCGTACTTGATGCCGTCGGTGACGCCATCGGAACAGAGCATGAAGCGATCCCCCACTTGTGCTTCTAGCACTTTGGCTTCAGCTCCCGTCCCGCCTTCTTTCGTTCCCAAGTAGCGATAAAGGACGTTCTTGTAACGATGCGTCTTGGCTTCCTCGGCGGAAATCGTGCCCGCTTCAAGGAGCGCTTGTGTCAGGGAATGATCTCGCGTCAGTTGTTCGAGTCGATCACCACGCAAACGGTAAACGCGGCTGTCGCCAACGCCCGCCACAAAGAGTTTGCCTGCCACCGAAAGCATGAAGACTATCGTCGTCCCCATGTTGTGGTATTCGGAATCGAGATTACTCAGTGCCATAATTTCGCCATTGGCGAACGCAACGGCCTCGTCAATCCGTCGAACCACTTCGTCTGGCGCTGTTTTTTCGAAATCAATCGTTTGCTGTAAACGGCGTGGAACCAATTCCGTGGCCAACGCACTCGCCTTTTCCCCTGCGCTCTGACCACCCATACCATCGGCAACAACGAAGAAACGCCCGCGTGGATCGACAACAAACGAGTCCTCGTTGTTCTCGCGAAAGTTTCCCTTGATGCTCAGACAACCCCAGCGAACTTGAACCATCGTCGTAGCCAGTCGAATTGCAGAAATAAAACTGAAGTCAAAAAAACGTCAGCCCAACACAGTCTTCACCAAATCTTGAACACCCAGAGTAGAGGCACTTACAAAATACTCGCCAGCCTCGAACCCCGCACTCGAACCATACAAGAGGTTCTGACTTTCCACCAATTGAAACACATGGGCCTTCGTGGCAGGAAACTGAGTCTTGTACGCCCGAATCGCCGCCAATTTTAAGGGCAACGTCTCGGAAATATCCACGACAAATCCTCCACTTCCGGAATGCTCGCTCGCATTCAATTGCCTCAAGGCCAACGGATACCAGACCTGCTTCTGAATGACATGAGCGGGCCAACCCGCAAAATGCTCATCCCATTTTGTCAGTCGAGAATAGAACACCGCTGCGTCGGTGATCTGCATTGCCTGCCAATGATCGGGTGAAGCGAGCGGTGTCTTATCGAGAATTCCCAGCACAACAGTCGGGCGATATTTTCTAAAGAGCGTTGCCAACGCCACACGACTCTCAAACGAATCAAACAATCGCCGGTTCGGTAGAGCCAGTGTTTCGCGCATTTGTACGCCGAGAATCTTCGCCGCTTCAGCAGCCTCTGACAGGCGCACTTCCGGCCCTGGACTGCCTGGAGTCGGTTCGCCATCCGTAAGATCAACGATACCAACTCGATAACCTTGCTGAACCAACTTGGCCAAAGTCCCACCGCAGGCAATCTCCACGTCGTCCGGATGTGCACCGACTGCGATAACATCCAATCGTTCGGGAAACTCCACGGACATGCGGCTCTCCTCGGCTTCATTGGTTGCTTAACTTGGATCGCGACTTACACACGGAGTCTGTTTCTCACACGACAACGTCGAAGCCACAAATTCGCGAATCAACTTCGCCAGCCGATGCGGGTGAGTCAGAAAGACCAGCATTCCGGTCGTGTGAAAAAACTCCGTTCGTACGTTGGGGATCATGGCTGTGATCTCATCACGGCAGCGACTTTGAGTCTCGCCTTCACCCTCAACCTGCAACGACATCACCGGAACTTGTAGCTGACTCAATCGCGAGCGGAGATCGCACTGACGTAGCATCCCAAACCGCCGAGCCAGCGATCTGATCGGCGTAGCCCCGGCGTCATCGAGGTAAAACTGCCAACGAGTCGGATCAATTGGCGGAAACCACAAACGATGACTGCGTACTTGAATCGCCCGCCACAACGGGATCGAACACATCCGTCCCGGAATCCATCGTAGCAGCGTTGCTGCAAAGCGTTCAAAGAACGTGAGATGCAAATGAGCAAATGCCGCGTGCAAAGTTACGCTTTGTATTCGTGAGCCAAGTCGCAGCGCAATTTCGAGTGCGACAGCCGAACCAAACGACGTCCCAAATAAATGACAGCCGTCTGGTCCCGCGAACTCTTCGACGACTTCAGTGATCGAATCACAAAACGCCGACCACGACACTCGGCGATCTGTCGGATAGTCCAGAACGACACACCGGCATTGCAGCTTTAGCAAGTACAAACACAAGGCAAACAATTCACTCGATCCACCCAGTCCGTTGAGCAGCACTAGCGTCGGCCCGTTACCCCATACTCTCCCAGTGATCCATCCGGCGGGCGTTTCCGTATGCCATTGCTCGGACTGCTCACGAAATGCAGCGACAACTTGCTGCCATAACAAAGGTGGAGGACAGCCTTCGCGCGGCGTTAGCGCTGACGCGATCTGCTCAGCCGTTGGCGGCACATCGCCCGCGCAGTGCGAGTCACTGCCGCCACTTCCACCGCAACACATCGCTTCGGGAGAAGTACGATCCAAAAACTCTTGTTGAGGACTCGTTTGCTGTGGACTGACACTCATGAATGATCTGACCAAATTCCAACGGACCCAAACGAAACCAAGATCGCGACTTCGAGACTTATCACCGAAATCGTCCCCATCATCAACCGGACCACTCTACTCCAGCACAATGCTTTGAAGACGCACTAGCGGAGTGCGGAAAAAGCCTCAAACAACCGCATGCCAGCGAACTTGGTCCTCTAAGTTACGGCACGGCGGAGAGGGATCGTAGGCCCCCTCCGAAGAAATAGAAAGCACGGTATAATGTGACTCATCGCACTCAACGGCAAAGGAATTCCCGACAAAAACCGGTGTCGCTTGCCATCGTACTTATTGAGCGAGCTACGATTGGCAGAGATGCCCTCCGTCCAATTTGTCACGTGAGCGATGCGATGAATCCGAAGCAACTGCGTCAAAAACTTTTCGTCAACAGAGCCATACAAGGGCGATTACTCGTCCGCATCGGGCTGTATTGGTTTCTGTACCACGGCGTGTTGTGGATGTCACTGTTCTTGTTCCGATACGCCGAACATCGCGGTGCGATGCAAGCCGGTGCATTGCCACGCTCGTTTCCGGACCTTTATCAGCAATTTGCTCGCGAATATTTCGGTGTTTGGGTTTGTGCGATCGCCGTCGCCCCCATCATCTTGTGGGATTTATTGAAATTTAGTCACCGCATCGTTGGCCCAATCGTTCGCTTCAAAAATACGCTCGACGGTCTGTCGGCTGGCAAGAAAGTCGATCAAGTCCGGTTGCGAGACGGCGATTTGCTTCTTGATCTGCAAGACACGTTCAATAAGTACCTTGGCACGCTGCAATCTTTCGAGCCACTCGATTCAGAAACCGTCAAGTCGGACCTCATCGAAGACGCTCTCGTGGCAGAATTGCACAAGCTGCAAGCGGAAGTCGATGCTGTGAAGTCGCCCGAAAGCTGTGTGCAAACAGCAAGAAGTTAAGTACTCGGTAGCCACACTCTACGCTGGGACTTACTCTGTCCGCATCTCATTTCTGGGACGGCATTGTTATCCGTGGTCATTTTTTCTGACCACGGGCAGAAATGTTGGGCACCTACGGGGTGTAGAAGCGTCAGACAAGGACTTACTTCGGAGAGCCATTTATGCTGGACCGATTTGCGTCGGCATTGTTCGTGATTGTACTCAGTACCCAAGGAGCATCCGCTCAATCGGTCTTTCCTGGCGACGATTGGGAGGTCGCGACTCCGGCGAGTCAGGGAATGGATACCGAAGGACTTGAAAAGGCCAAGGCTTGGTTGGAATCGCATAAGAGCAAATCGGGAATTGTGATTCGACATGGTCGAATTGTCGCTGAATGGTACTTCGGTGACGCGAACGCAAAATCAAAGTTCGCGGCCTATTCCACGAGCAAATCGCTATCCAGCATGGCAACCGGATTGGCGATCGCCGATGGCCAACTGGCGCTCGATCACAACGTGGGTAAGTACATTCCCGAAGCGAGCCCCGATAGCAAGAAAACTGTGACCGTGAAGCAACTCCTCAGCATGACTTCGGGAGTGCATAACGATCCTGGAATTGGCCAGCGAGAAGATCTTTTTAGCTACGCCATAAAAACAGCACCGATGGACTACGAACCGGGAGCGAAGTGGGATTACAACAACACGGGCCTCGCACTGCTCAGCCCGGTCTTCCATAAAGCGACAGGCAAGCAGATCGACGACTTCCTCAGCGAGCGACTCTTTCAGCTCATTGGTATTCAAGGGGAGGATCTCACTTGGGAACGCCGCGAAGGGTTTGCGTTGCCATACTCCGGTTGTCACACGACTGCTCGCTCGTTGAGCCGAATCGGCCTGATGGTATTACATCACGGCAAATGGAACGACAAACAAATCATCCCAGCAGCATGGCTCGCCGAATCGATAGTTCCATCACAAGACCTCAACAAGGCT
This sequence comes from Planctomycetia bacterium, assembly GCA_026400935.1. Classification (GTDB taxonomy): domain Bacteria; phylum Planctomycetota; class Planctomycetia; order Planctomycetales; family Planctomycetaceae; genus SXKJ01. Next base: position 5,299 of record JAPLNX010000065.1, read on the forward strand.
TACGGATATCTCTGGTGGAACAACACCACGAATCGGTTTCCAAACGTGCCGAAAGATGCCTATGCCGCACTCGGCCGTTGGGACAACAACATCTTTATTGCTCCCAGCCTCGACTTAGTCGTCATCCGCCAGTCTGACCTCGAACCAGACAAAAATCATAAAATCGCAGAGTACTACCAACTGGTTTGCGACGCAGTAAAGAAGCCGTGATGTGTGCTGCCTGTGCCAGGAATTCGCCTATTTTTGTTTGGCAAGAGGCTCTTAATCAACCAATAGCGGCATTCCCTCTCCGCCGGTGTCCGCACCGCCGGTTAGTTGGCCGGTGCGTTGGTCGCAAGCGATCGCGTGGACGAGGGCGAAGCCGCCGTGGCTTTTGCTAGTGCGCTCGATCGCGTAATGCTTTCTGACCTCGGAACAAACCAGTTCCGGGATGCGAGCTTGGCATTTGATCGTCTCTCCTTGGCAATCGAACCGAGGAGCTAGTACGGCGTCGGATGCACTCATGCCGAAGTCGAGGTGGTTCAGTAGGACTTGCAGTACAGCAGTAATGATACGAGTTGCGCCCGGAGCACCTAACGCAAAGACGGGGCGACCACCGCAATAGACCAACGTCGGTGTCATTCCCGTCGTGCGTCCCTTGTGAGGCGCGATCCCATTCGGGCCGCCGGGAAGGGGATCGAAATTGATCATCGAGTTGTTGTACATGAAGCCGAGTCCAGGTGAGACGACTCCCGACGATGAACCCAGTGAATGTGTCAGCGAGACCCAGTTGCCATCGCGATCAACCACCGTGACCTGCGTTGTGTCTTTTGATTCCATCGGACCGCGATCAACTTTGATCGGTTTGCCCGATTCGATCAGGTGACGCAGGTCGCAAATGTGTTCGGGGGAAAGCATCCAATGGACGCGATCCGGTTCGAAGTCGGGGTCGCCGAGGAACCGGTTGCGGTCGGCAAATGCGGCCTTCATTGCGAGCGACACGCGCAGGATGTATTTCGCTGAGTTGTGTCCCAGCGATCGAAGGTCATCGTGTTCCAGAATTTTCAAAATCTGAGCCAAGGTTGGTCCGCCATGCGGGGCTTGATTGGTGACGATCTCATAACCGCGATACGTGCAAACAATCGGAACTGCCTCGCGGACTTTATAAGAGGCGAGGTCGTCAGCGGTGATCCATCCGCCGTTCTTCTGCATGTCACCAGCGATCTCGCGAGCCAATTCGCCGCGATAAAAGTCGTCTGCTCCGTGCTCGATTAGCCGTCGTAGCGTTCGTCCGTAATCGGGATTACGGACCTTTTCTCCCGCTTCACGCGTGGAACCATCTGGCTTCAACCAAATCCGCCGAGACTCAGTGGTGACGCCGAGCTTCTCTCGCAATGACGACGCTTCTAGATGTGCTGCCGGTTCCTTCCAGCCAGACGACTTGTTCGCACTCACCGTAAAACCTTCTTCGGCGATGCGGACCGCAGGCTGAAACAGGTCGCTCATCGAACGCGTACAAAATCGCCGTTGGATCTCTGCCAAACCACGAACCATGCCAGGAACACAGACAGATTGATAACCGTTGTCATTGACCTTCCCTTTCAAGAAGTAGCCCCAGCCATCCGGATTCGGTCGAATGATCGCGTCCTTCCACTGATCGGCTTTGACGAGCGAACCTGCAACAGCCGGTGCATCCAGAGTCGGACTGAAGGAGGACTGACCCACGCGGTGATAGGTCATCACCAAATACCCACCCAACCCACACGAGTGCGGGTCAACAACACCCTGCACGACCGCCGCTGCCACTGCCGCATCAAAGGCATTGCCACCCGATGCCAAGACCTTCGCACCTTCCTCGACAGCTATCGGCTGCGGAGCCACAATCATTCCGGGCATGAGTACATCTCCAGCGAACGAACTGATGGACCGAACGATCGCACGAACTCAACGCGGAGCACGCTGTCAATCGTCAATGAACGGCAGCGTAATCGGGATGCCTTCCGGGCAACAGGAATTGAAGATTGCTCAGTGCGGCGTGACGCTCCGCGTCGCGAATCTCTCACGACGCGGAGCGTCGTACCACAGATTACTAATGCTCACCTTGCTTCTTTGCGGATGCGGTTCGCCACCGAATCCTGATGCCGTCGTACCGCGTGAATTGAAGACTGCGGCCGCGCGGCTTTCATTGGTGCGATTCAGCCATGATGGTTCTTATCTGGCAGCGGGAAGCGCCGACGGCGATGTCATCGTTTGGAGTGACATCAGCATCGCGCCAACAAGGTTCGATTCTGGAAATCGTTCGCCGCTCGTTAGCTTGGCCTGGGCACCTAACAATTTACTCACAACAACCGATCTCGATAACGGCTTTGTCGGATGGCAATTGGGGAAAGCCGAACCGAGGCGGATTGATTTTCCCGGACTCCCGGCACCAGCGGTGTCTGTGGGGATTCGTCCGAAGTCGAACCCACTCGAATTCGTGATCGGTTCGCGCGATGGCTCGCTGATTTTTCTGGACACCAAAGAGGCGAAACAGATCAAGCCCGACCACCGAGGGGCCGTGAAGCAAATCGTCTATCTACCTGACGGCCGCTTGCTGATTACCGCCGGAGCCGATGGAAAACTGATTTGGCGAGAAGCGGGATCTCGCAAAATCATTGAGACCGTGAAGGCTCACGACGCTGAGATTAGTCGCATGATCCTCAGCCGCGATGGCCAGCAACTCGTTACAGGGGATTGGAACGGTCGAATCAAAATTTGGGACGTAACTTCTCGAAAAACACGGCAATTGCTCGAACAATCCGATGCGGTTTCGGGACTCGGCTTCGTTCAAAACCAGATCGTCAGTGGTAGCTGGGACGGTTCGCTTCGTATTTGGAACGTCTCAACTGGCCAGCTGATACGAACTATTCCGACGGGGCAGCCGATTCATGATCTCTCGATTGATCCTCGCACAGAGCGAATCGCAACCGTGTGCCTCGATCGTTTCGTCAGACTCTGGGAAATCAAGAAGTAGGCGTGGCAATCCGTGATTCGAGGTTTTCGAGGACGCAGCTTTCGATCAAGGAATGACCAAGCGCAGTTGGCGGGAGTCGTGGTTCGACGATGCGGGTTGTGCGAGCGGCTGCCAATCATGTTGCAAAGTTTCGTCATCGAAATCTGAATTTCACGCAAGTTCGCAAAACTTGAACTAGTGCCACGACCAAGAAATAACCTGCCATTAGATTTGGAGTGCGGCTTGTTGGATTTTTGTGGTGCGGGTGATGCGCCGGTGCGGTGGGCAGAACCGAGCTACGGGCTGCGATTGTGTCGGTTTGCCGGTGTA
>JAPLNX010000596.1 GCA_026400935.1 Planctomycetia bacterium
CACTTACCAAAAAGGAACCGGTACCGGAGTCATGCAACCGGGGCGCGACCACTGGCCGCAGGCCATGTCGCTCTTGGTCTCTGGCGGCGGTTTGCGAACCGGGCAAGTCATCGGTTCGACGAATTCCCTCGGTGAGCATCCCCAAGACCGCCCCCTTTCTCCGAACGATCTTTGGGCGACCGCGTATCGCCATCTGGGAATCGACACCGAGCATTCCTTCCCCGACCACTCGGGCCGCCCAATGCCCATCCTCCCCGACGGCGAACCGATTCGAGAATTGATTTAGAGGAGCGATCATGGAACCCAATCCCGCCGTATCCCGCCGACGACTGCTCCATGCGGGAGCCTCCGCATGGATGACGACCAGTGTCGCGCAACTCTTGCACGGCGGCGGCGCTCAGGCGGGCGAATCAAAGGCGGTCTCAAGCGATCTTCAGACGTCTTTTGGCCGAGCCAAGAGCGTCATCTATCTCTACATGAGCGGCGGTCCGTCACAGTACGAGACGTTCGATCCCAAGCCCGATGCCCCGGCGGAGATTCGGGGGATCTTTTCTCCGATCTCGACCAGCGTTCCGGGAACCCAGTTTTGCGAACTGCTGCCGCGCACGGCCGCGATGGCCGATCGCCTGGCGATTGTCCGTTCCTTCTCCACGGACGATCCGAACCATGAGTCGGCCGGATACTGGATCAATACGGGGCACAAGTACGTCGGTCCGGACATGCGGACGCTCGCTCCGACCGATTGGCCGACGATGGGCTCGATCATCAAGATGCTGAAACCGACGGAGCGCGGCCCGTTCAGTTCGGTGATGCTGCCGGAGGCGATCATCGCCAACCCCAACGTGTTCCTGCCGGGTCAGAACGCCGGTTTTCTCGGACGCCGCTGGGATCCCGAAATCCTCAAGTGCGATCCGTCGGCGGCTGACTTCCGCATCGAAAGCCTGACATTGCCGGAGCAGGTCACGGTTTCGCGTTTGGCGTCGCGCGGCACCCTGCTCGCCGAGTTGAATGGCGCAGGTCAGGTACGCACGCCGGTGACGACGGACTATGAGCGGCTGGGTCGGGAAGCGCTCGGCGTGCTGGTCTCGGGAACCGCGCAGGGAGCGTTCGCAATCGAAAAGGAACCGGCGAAACTGCGGGACCGCTATGGACGCGGCAAGTGGGCGCAGTCGGTCCTGCTGGCGCGGCGACTGGTCGAGGCGGGTGTGCGGATGGTGTTCGTGAATTGGCCGCGGGAGCCGGACGACCTGAGCGCTCCCAACCCGCTTTGGGACACCCACGCTAACAATAATACCCGGATGAAAGACGTTCTGTGCCCGCAGTTCGATCAGGGTTTCACGGCGCTGATCGAGGATCTCGAAACGCGCGGGCTGCTTGACGAGACTCTCGTCGTGGCCGTGGGCGAAATGGGGCGTACGCCGAAGTTCAACGGTAGCGGCGGCCGCGATCACTGGGGGAACGTCTTCAGTTTCGCTCTGGCCGGGGCCGGGATTCGCGCGGGTCAGGTGTATGGAGCCAGCGACCGCAACGGCGCTTACCCGGCGCGCGATCGCGTCACTCCACCGCAACTGACCGCGACGATCCTGCACCTGCTCGGCGTCAACCACGAGGCGACGTTTCCCGACCGCACCGGGCGTCCGCTGCGCGTCGTAGAAGGCGAACCGATCGCCGGGTTAATTTGAGAAATGAAGGGCTCGATCAACATGACACGACACCAGTATCAAGCTGAATGGACGCGCCGCGACTGCCTGCGGCTAGGAGTCGGCGCGGCGCTCACCGGGCTGAGCGGTTGGCCGGCCAGCGCGGAGGACAGCGCACCGACCAAACCGAAATCGGTCGCGGCGGTCGTCACGGTTTACGGTCGCAACTCACATGCGGATGTGCTGCTGACCAAGATCCTCGAAGGCTGGCAGCACGACGGCGGGCCCGGCCCCCTGCTCAAGCTGGCGTCGATCTACATCGACCAACCCGACAGCAGCGAGTTCGGGCGGAAGCTCTGCGAGAAACACGGCGTGCCGCGCTTCGACTCCATCGAGCAAGCGGTCACGGTCGGCGGCAAGTCGATCCCCGTCGAGGGCGTGCTGAGCATCGGCGAGCACGGCAATTACCCGCTCAACGACCTCGGACAGCAGCTTTATCCCCGCAAGCGGTTCTTTCAGGAGATCACCGACACGTTTCGCAAGTTCGGCCGAGTCGTGCCGGTCTTCAACGACAAGCACATCAGCACCGTCTGGGAAGACGCGAAATGGATGTACGACCGCGCGGTCGAAATGAAAGTGCCGTTCATGGCCGGCTCGTCTCTGCCCGTCGGCTATCGCAGCCATCCGTTCGATTTGCCGGTGGGGAGCGACATCGAAGCAGCCGTCGGCATCGGGTACAGCGGGTTGGACGTTTACGGGTTTCACGCGATGGAGACTTACCAAGCGATAGTCGAACGCCGCCGCAACGCCGAGCACGGAGTGAAATGGGTGCGATGCCTCGAAGGCAAAGCCGTCTGGCAAGCGGTCGATGACGGTTGGGTCGCGGCCGACGAGATGGACGCGGTGTACGAGGCGATTCCGAAATCGAAAAAGAATATCCGCGAAGACGACAAAGCTGTCCTGTTCCAGTTCGAGTACACCGACGGCTTCCGCGGCGCTCAGTTCATGTTGCCGAGCGCCGGGCTGACGGGAGTCGGAGTGAAGCTCAAAGGCCAAAAGCCGGTCGCCACAGGATTCGAGGAACGGGTCGAGCCGCGTTTCCCACACTTCGCGTTTCTGTTGAAGGCGATTGAAACCATGATCCATACCGGGAAGCCCACCTACCCGGTGGAACGCACGTTGCTGACCGGCGGGATCCTCGACCGGGCGCTGCATTCCCGCGCGAGAGGCGGCCAGCGTCTTGAGACGCCCGAATTGGAGATCAAGTATCAGGCGGTCGCCTACCCACACGCACCGCACCCCGACCTGCTCGCCGTACCACCGGCGGCGAGAGGATGAGCCCAGCCTTCTTGGGCAGTGCAAATGACCTGTTGAAATTGGATGATGTCCGAAACTCCGGAGAGAACTCGATGACCGACAACAACACCCGCAGCAAGGCGAGTTCGCCGGCCATCAGCCGTCGCGGGGCGTTGCATGCCGGTTTGCTGGGAATCGGAGGCATGAGTCTGGCGACTCTTCTGCGCCAGCGAGCCGAGGCAGGTGAGACGTTGCCGAAAGATACGGCCGTCATCTTCCTGTTCCTGCATGGCGGCCCGAGCCAACTTGAAACATACGATTTGAAGCCGAACGCTCCCACCGAGGTGCGTGGGCCGTGTATGCCAATTTCCACCAACGTACAGGGGATGAGTCTCTGCGAACTGCTGCCTCTGCATTCACGGATCGCGGATCGCTTTGCGTTGATTCGCTCTTGCACACACGGCGACGGCGGGCACTTCGAAGCGCATGGCCGGTTTATGTCGGGCAATGCGGGGCTCAAAACGGGTACGTTTGAATCGACGCATCCCCAGATGGGAGCCATAGTCGGCCGTGCGCTGAAGTCTCGATTGCGCGGAGTGCCAGCGGCCGTCGGGATGGGACTGGTCATTTATGGGAGTGCTTTCGGCGAGTACCTCCCCGGGATCGGGAACGGCTATTGGAGCAGTGCCTGGCGGCCACCGATCGTGACGAAATCCGGATTGCCTGACTCGACACTGACGATCGAAGGGGGACGGCTAGACGATCGGGTCACTCTGCTGCGGCAGATCGATCAACTCCGACGCGATATCGACATCCGTGGCGTGATGGATTCGGTCGACGAGTTCAATCGCACGGCGATCGACATCCTGACGGCCGACAAAGTGCGGCAAGCGTTTGATCTCTCGAAGGAAGACCCTCGACTGGTCTCACAATATGGGGACGAGTGGGGACAGAACGCACTTGTCGCGCGGCGCCTAGTTGAAGCCGGAGTCAGCTTTGTCACCATCAGCGTTCCGGGTGGCGTCAAGGCGATGGACGCGCCGGGCTGGGACGACCACGCGATCAACATCGACCTGCCGACGATCATGCGTCATCGACTGCCGGTCTATGACCAGGTGGTGACCACGCTGATCAACGACATCTACGATCGCGGGCTGGACAAGAAAGTGCTGCTGATCGCTGCGGGAGAATTCGGACGGACTCCGAAAGGAACGCTTCAGCCCGGGACGGCCACGGGAAAACTTCAATGGGGCCGCGATCATTGGCCCGGCGCCCAGTCGATCCTGATTTCCGGAGGCAGTTTTCGCATGGGGCAGGTCATCGGGGCCACGGACCAGCACGCTGGCTATCCGGTGGAGCGCCCGATCGATCCTCAGGATCTGATGGCGACGATCTATCGTCACTTGGGCATCGATCTCGAAACGCATTTCCCGGACGGAAGCGGCCGCCCCGTCGCCATTACGACCGGCACGCCGATCAAAGAATTGTCCGAAGGGTCGGGTAACAAGTCATGATGCCGACTGCCCGAATACATCGCAAAATGGAACGCACAGCCATCCATCGCCGAGAGTTTCTGGTCGCGTCGGGCCTTGGAATCGTAGGGGCGTCGTGCGGGCAAACCGCTCTCGCGGCACCTCCCATGCCGGAGACGCCGACGGCCAGTCGAGCAACGGCTAAATCCACGATCTTGATCTGGTTGAATGGCGGGCCATCGCACGTCGATTTGTGGGACATGAAGCCCGATGCGCCGCGTGAGATTCGCGGAGACTTTCAGTCCATTTCCACTTCCGCGCCTGGCATCAACCTGTGCGAGCATTTGCCGCATTTGGCGCGGCAGGCGCATCACTTGGCATTGGTGCGTTCGCTGGGACAGCACGGCCGAGGCCCGAACGATCATCATCCAGGGCACTACTACAATCTGACGGGACATCCGCCGGGAGAATCGTTTCCCAATTCTCGATTGGCCCTCCCGGATGACTGGCCGTTTGTGGGCTCGGTTGTGGCTCATAAGCTGCCCGCGCATCCATCGCTGCCGTCGCTCGCCTGGCTGCCGACGAAGTCCGGAGAAAACGGCATCCATCGTCCGGGTGCGATTGCTGCTCGGTTGGGCGTGCAGCACGCCCCGTTGTATGTCGAAGGCAAGCATGCGGCCCCGCTCGACTTTCGCAGTCCTGCACTGACACTCGAAGGCGAGGTGACGGCCGAAAGGCTGCAGAGTCGCTACGACCTCATGAAATCTCTCAGTGACGCTGAGCGGTACTTGGAACGCAGCGCATCGGTGCGGAACTACAGGTACGTGGTGGGTCCCACCACACCAAGTCCCGCGCGGACTCACCGCGCTCCTCGGTAACGACCGTCAGTACGAACCGATCGACGAGACCGACAAAACGTCCTGCCGCCCCGACTTCGCCGTCCTCATCTATCCCGGTGGCTTTGAAGAGAAAGACCAACCCAGACTGCGCGACGATGTCGTAGCCAAAGTCACCAAAGACGCGCCGCCGATGTTCTTCGTCCACGCCTTCGACGACGGTGTAACAGCCCTCAACACGCTGCTCCTCGCGGCTGAACTGAAGA
>JAPLNX010000177.1 GCA_026400935.1 Planctomycetia bacterium
CGCAGGATTTCCAGTTGCCGCTCCGTCGCCTCAATCCGCACTGCCTTCCTTGGCATCGCACCACCCTCCGTTAAAGGTGATGCAGTAATGACACAAACTCGCTTTTTATGGAGGATCAATTCTCGGTCGTGGTACTAGTGTGAGGCCAACTTGAGACGGAAATTGGCTTTCATTTCGTTCATTGCGCAAAGGCCATCACGATGAGTCTTGCCGCCGAAAAGGTCGATCTGCTGGAACTCGCGGGGGATTGGCTGAACCCAATCCTCATCAAAGAAACTCGGCAAGCACTCAAGAGTCGGCAGTTCATCGTCACGTTCTTGTTGATGCTGGTTGCCTCCTGGTTGATCTCAGTCTTCGGTGTACTAGGTGCTGGAGAATCACTGGAGTTTGGCTCCGCCGGACGTGCGTTTTTCGTCTTCTATTATGACGTGCTCGCTCTCGCGATCTTTGCCGTCGTTCCTTACACGGCATATCGAGGACTGCTCAACGAGCGCGATCAAACCACACTGGAGTTACTCAGCATCACGTCACTCAGTCCACGGCAACTCATCTGGGGCAAGCTGTGTAGTGCGTTGGTGCAAGTCTTTATCTATTACTCGGCGATTGCCCCGTTCATTGCCTTCACTTCGATGCTGCAAGGCTTCGATTTCGTGATGGTGGCGTTCGTGCTGTTGATGTCGCTGCTGATCACGTTATGTCTCACGATGTTTGCGTTGACGATCGCCGCTGTTCCACAAAACAAGAGTGCTCAAGGGGGTTCCACGTTACTGATTCTGGGAGCGATGGTTTTCATCGTGATCTCGATTCTTTCGAGCACACCGGCGCTGTTGATGGCCGCAATTCCATTTGATGAAAAAGAGTTTTGGGTCGGAATCAGTTGTTATGTCGTCGCTTCGCTCTCGTTCTTCTTTTTGTTTCAGCAGATTGCCGTCGCGCATTTGACGTTTGAGTCAGACAACCGCAGCACTGGAATCCGGCTCGCGTGCTCTCTGCAATTCGTGCTGTATTGGCTGTCGTTCGTCGTTGCGATGTCGGTGCTCAGCTCAACCAGAGGAGGTATCTCAAGTCGAGACGGCCTGTATTTCGTGACGTTTGCAGTTCTACATTGTGCCGTGATCGGTTTCTTCGCGGCGACGGAAATGGATTTTGTATCGCGCCGCGTTCGTCGAGGGATTCCGAATACAACGTTACTTCGGCTGTTATCGATTCCGTTCTTACCAGGAGGCCATCGCGGTTTTGCGTACGTGTTATTGCATCTCGCCTTGGTGCCGTTGTTCGCGACCACGTTGTTCGGAATCGACCTCTTCAGTAATTCGGTGACTGGCTGGGAAGGGCCGTGGTTGCAGACATTGATGTTGTATGTGCTTGCCTACTTAGGCTTGGGTACGGCGATTGGACGTGTGCTGCGCGGCATGTCGGCGGAAGTTCGGCCAATGCATGCTCGCGTCATCATTCTCATCTTTTTCTTGTTCGGTTTGATCATTCCTTACCTCCCGGTGATGTTTGGCGTGAAGCAAAATGACTTGGAGCAATTTACGATTCTTCGAGTAACTAACCCGTTTGAGCTGCTCAATGCTGTCGCTGGAAATGGGTCGTTCAGCCCCGGTGGAATCTCGGCAACGCCATCGGTCAGAACAGAAATCGCGATACTCATAATCGCTGCGGGGATGGGCTTGTTGTTCAATCTGAGACCGATGTTTGTGGGTATTCGCGAAGTGATGCAACAACCAAGACGAGTGGCTGCGGCACAACTCGATGATGACGCGTCTCCAGCATTTGATGCGACCGAGGCTTAATGAAAAGTGCGTCTCACTTTTAACGGGGCTTGCGCCGCATGAGATTTGATCCGGAAGTGCAACAGGCGGTGGCGCGGTATCAATTGGGGCTGCCGAGAATGCCCGTCTCGGGACGATCGGGTGAATTGTTAGGGCGCGGGACAGGTAGCTCTCTCGAATTTCAGGAGCATCGCCAGTACCACCCCGGCGATGACATTCGGCATCTTGATTGGGCTGCCTACGCTCGGTCAGACGCCTTGATGGTGCGGCTTTATCGTGAAGAGATCAGTCCGCGCATGGAGATTTTGCTCGATGCCAGCGTTTCGATGACCTCCACCGATCCGACTCGTGAAGTTTCTGGTTCAGAGTCCGCAGGTGATCCGATCAAGGCGAACGTCGCACGTCAGCTCGCGACTATGCTGACGTTGCTCGGCGGAAATCTCGGCGGGCGACCGGCGTTGATTCCGATTACCGACAACACTCCGCTCGAACCACTGCCGCTAGAGTCACTCGATCGGCTCGACTCGTTTCCGTTTGTCGGCAAGCGAACGTTGCGAGAGGCACTCGACGAGCGGGCCGTGCCGTTGAAGCGTCAGACCGTGCGAGTCGTCATCAGCGATTTCTTGTTTACTCACGATCCGGATGTGTTGCTGCGGCAACTCGCCGGTGACGCGAGTGTGTTGTGGGTGCTGCAAGTGCTTAATGCCTGGGAAGCGCGACCGACACCATTGGGCGGTAGGAAGTTGCTTGACTTGGAAACCGGAGAAGTGGCTAACTTGCAGGTCGTTGAGAAAACGATCGGCGAGTACTCCGCTCGGTTGCTCGCATTGCAACAAGAACTTGCACGAGCCTGCCGCCGCGTCCATGCGACGTTCGCGATCTTAATTGCCGAGAGAGGACTGCCGGACTTGTGCGCGAATGAACTCTGTGCAGCGGAAATTCTGCGACCGGTTTAGCACGCTCACCAACGACAATCAAACGACCCACTGTGCTTGTCTTAGTGACTCGCAGGCTTCTGCACTACGCAGCTAGAAACGCTCTGTAATTTTGGCGTAGTGCAAAAGCCCAGATCCGCCGAAGCAAGCTCGGTGGGGTTTGTGGTCATCATTCGGCTTGAGCGAAGCTCAGCAAGTTCATCAATCTCCGGTCAGTCCCTTGGCCAACCGATTGAGTGCTTCGTTCTCGATCTGTCGCACTCGTTCACGAGTCAGTCCTAATGCTTCGCCGATTTCTTTGAGCGTCTTCGGTTCGGAATCATCGAGACCAAAACGCATTCGCAGAATCGTGGCTTCGCGCGGGTCCATCGTCTCCAGCATTTTATAAACGTGCGTGAGATTGTCGGTTTCGACCATCTCGGCTTCTGGTCCCTTTTGGCGTTGATCAGCAACCATTTCTCCGAGCGACCAACCGTTCTCTCCCGTGTCGGTTTGCGGAGTTGAGTTGTAGAGCTGAATCGCCTTCTTCACGATTCGGAGCTTCTTCTTCGGCAACTGCAAGACGACGCCAACTTCTTCCGGAGTCGGCGGACGCCCAAGTTCATCGGTGAGTTGTGCAGTTGCTCGTCTCCACTTTGAGAGAAGTTCGACCATGTAGGCTGGAACACGAATGGTTCGGCCGGTGTTGACCAATGCCCGCTTGATGGACTGCTTGATCCAGTAGCTCGCGTAGGTGCTGAAACGCGTTCCCATGGTCGGATCAAAACCTTCGACCGCACGGAGCAGACCGAGGTTGCCTTCCTCTATTAGGTCTTGCAGTGGCAGACCTTTGTTGCCGTAAGCCCGTGCAATGTTCACGACCAAACGCAGATTGGCTCGGACCATGCGGTCACGAGCTTCGTTGCTGCCGGCGGTGATGGCGCGGGACAGTTCCTTTTCTTCGTTGGCTGTGAGCAAGGCCGTTTCATTGATCTCGCGGAGATAAGTCTCCAACGGATTTTGAACACGGCTGGGGCTCAGGCGTCGTGGTGATGTTGTCGTAGGCATGGAGTTCCTGCTGTTCTTCGGGTTGGAGTTGCGTGGAAGTGGCAGGTCAAACGTCAGAGTTCAAACTTCAGAGTTCAGCGTCCGACGCGGAATGCAGGCCGCTCGAACTCCATGTTCCATTGAGTTCGGGCCAAACAACGTCGCGATCCGTGCGGCAATCCAAAAGAGGTATCGACTCAGTTGGCGAGACTTCTCAAAAGGAACAGCCTTGGTTGACAGGAACAGTCCTGACGATACGGCAAACGGAGAGGTCGTACGGGCCAGTCTGAATGCTCCGGCATGCCGCTCTAGTTTGACAGGCTTACTTGTGCTGGCGCGACCACTCCAACCGGTACGACTGTCAGCTTTTGCCAAGTCCAATAAAAAGACCCCGATGAGAAACTCACCGGGGTCTTTTGGGTTGTTGTCGGAGAGCACGAAGAGTCGTGCCATTCCTACTTAGTTCTCAGGTGTAGCGGCCGAATCTTCGGCAACCGCATCTGCTTCGGCAGCCGGAGCAGTACCGAGCGCAAAGAGCGGGCCGGCACCGCCGCCCATACCACCCTTGAGCTCTTCGCGAGCAACCGGTTTGGCCGGAGTGGCAGTTCCGCCACCACCACCACCGCCACCAGTCTCTTCGATCTTGAGATCACCGGTCAGCTTGCGGCTGAGTCCGATCTTGCGATCGTCCGTGTCAACTCGCAACACGCGAACCTCCAGCTCGTCGCCAACTTTGACCAAATCTTCTGGGTTTTCGACTTTCTGCTCGGACAATTCCGAGATGTGCAACAGACCTTCGAGTTCCGGAGCCAGTTCGACGAACACGCCGAAGTTGGTGATCTTGGTGACCTTGCCCTTGACCACTTCGCCCGGTTGGAAACGAGACGGGATGTCGGTCGCCCAAGGATCGCTGGCGAGCTGCTTCAAACCGAGAGCAATTCGTTTGCGTTCTTGATCGACAGAGAGAACTTGGCATTCGATCTCTTGGCCTTTCTTCAGCATTTCGCTGGCGTGCGAAATCTTCCGCGTCCAGGACATGTCGCTGACGTGCAACAGCGCATCGACACCCTCTTCGAGTTCGATGAATGCACCGTAGTTCGTGAGATTGCGAACGGTTCCTTTGACGTTGGCACCGGTCGGGTACTTCGCGGCGACATCGTCCCAAGGATTCGGCAACGTTTGCTTCATTCCCAGGGAAATTTCTTGCTTCTCTTTGTTGATACCGAGCACGACCACATCGACCTTGTCGTTGATTTGCACGAGTTCGGTCGGGTGATTAATCCGCTTGGTCCAGGACATCTCGCTGATGTGAACCAATCCTTCAATGCCATCTTCGAGCTTCACGAACGCGCCGTAGCTCATGACATTGACAACCTCGCCATTGATGCGAGAGCCAACCGGGTACTTCGATTCGACGGCGTCCCAAGGACTTGGGAAACGCTGCTTCAAACCGAGAGCGATCTTTTCTTTCTCGCGGTCAACGTGCAGGACCATGACTTCGATTTCATCATCAATCTTGACCATGTCGGTCGGATGATTGATGCGGCCCCAGCTCATATCAGTGATGTGCAGCAAGCCGTCGATACCACCCAAGTCCACGAATGCGCCGAAGTCCGCGATGTTCTTGACGACACCTTTGCGGATCTCTCCGTCTTTGAGTTCCGAGAGCAGGTTTTGCTTGAGTGTCGTACGACGATCTTCGATCAACTTACGGCGTGAAACCACGATGTTTCGACGAGCTTCGTCGATCTTCAGGATCACGCATTCGATCTCTTTGCCGATGTAGACAGCGATGTCTTGCGGGCGGCGAATATCGACTTGGCTGGCTGGCAAAAAGACGTTGACGCCAATATTGACCAGCAAGCCACCCTTGATTTTGCGGAGGACCATCCCTTTGACGACGTCCCCTTCTGAATGGTTCTTGATGACCCGTTCCCATTCGCGAACGCGGTCAGCCTTGCGCTTCGACAACATGATCAAGCCGAAATCATCTTCGACTTCTTCGAGCAGCACGCTGACTTTGTCGCCGGGCTTAGGTGGGTCTGTGTCGTCCCACTCATCGAGAGTCACAACACCTTCGCTCTTGTAGCCAATATCGACGAGCACTTCATCGCCATCGATGCGGATAATCGTTCCTTCGATGATCTGATTCGATTCAAACGACTGAGCGACTGAGCCATAGATCCCAGCCAAGTCGTCAGAAGTGGAGTTTGAAAAGTCGATGTCGGAGAGATCGAAGGCTAATTCCAGCTCTTCGTCGGCCACATTGAATTCGCGAATGAGGTAACGATCAACCATAACTTACTTCTACCAATCGCCGTGTTCTTCAGGAGCCAGCGCTTCAAAAGCACTCCCAACAAAACAGCGGCCCAATCGAGACACGCGCCGTCAGCCGGTTCGCACGATGCGACCGGAAAATCCCGACCTGCGCAAGAGGGCGGACTATACACGAGCCTTTTCCTAAGCGGCTAGCGAAACAATGCGTGATTCGGAGCCACATCAGCAATTCCACAACGCTAGTCAGGCACCGCAAAAGGGAGAATTGACCGGACGAAGCTCTGAGCGACGATGAAACGTGATCTCGCCAATTCTGAATTGTGCGGAATCTGCCCCCGAGAAAGCCGCTCATTCCTATCAGGAAACTTGAACCGATTTCGGAATTTTTCCCTGAAACGAGCAAGTTGCTTCGCGGACGCTTCGATGACTCACGAGTCGGCTTGAGGGAACTTCGGCTCGTTGTTCTAAAAGTGACGACCGACATGGTAACGAGGTGTGTTATGCGGATTTTGGTGGCATGGGACCGACCCGAACAGTTGGAGTTGCTCGAGCTGTATTTGGGGCTGGGGGGCCACGAAATGACTTATACGATCGATCCGGATGAAGTCATCAAGTACGCGCAGGAATCGCTGTGGGACATTATCTTAATCCCCATCACCCTTCCCGACGTCGCTGGTGGGTACGAAGTCTTTTCGCGTCTCAAACGAATCAGTCCGGATGTGCCCGTCGTCGGTGTCTGCGAACCACAAGAGGTCTATCGGGTTGTCCAATTCGTAGCGAATGGCATGTCCGCTTACATGATCCGTGACACGAACAGCGACTACCTCTTCATGATCCTCAACGTCCTCGAAACAGTGGTCGAGGCCGCTCGTGCTGTTCGGGAGAAAGAAATCCTGGAGCACTTGCGTGAGGAGATCAACGCCGTCCGCAAGTTGCAGGAGTCAATGATTCCGCAGGAAATAGGTGCTCCCCCCGGATATCAAATTTGTGCTCGTTACGAACCGGCTCAAATTCGAGTCCTAGGAGGGCGACCGGTGACGATGGCGGGAGGCGACTATTACGACGTCTTCAATCTCGATGACAACAGTATGGTCTTGATCGTCGGAGACGCGTCAGGACACGGCATGAAGGCGGCGATGTCGATTCTCGTCATGCACACACTAGTCCGCATGATTCGAACTCAGCGTTACAAAGACACTGCGGCTTTTGTCGCCGAGATCAATAACCAGCTCACGCAACAGTCGATCGTCAATGACGAAGGGGGCTTCATCACGTTGCTGTATGCCATCCTCAGTCACGATCGTCACGAAATTCAATGGACCTCAGCCGGACATCCACTGCCGCTGATACAGGATCTAGACACGGGCGAAATCCGCCCGATGTCGGATCGAGATCCCAGTGGCATGCCGCTCGCCATCATTCCTGACATGGAATATGAGACCACGATCACACCCCTACCGAAACGATTTCGTCTGTTGTTTTACACGGACGGCTTGGCCGAAGCGTTCCCTTCAGACGATCCTGGTGAAGTCAAACAGTTCGGCGAGCAAGGGATTGCTCGGACCCTCAAAGAGTGTGACAAGTCATCGCTCAACGAAACAATGGAGCGCCTATTTTGGGAGTCGCAATACTTCACGCACGGTGCAGGACGCCATGACGACACGTCAATCGTTTTGGTCGAACGCTTGCTGGCTTGAGAAAGCGGCCAATAAACTCGCTGGGCAAGATGAGGACTGCGCTCTTCATCGCGGATCATTCCATTCCCACCCATGAGGAGGCCCGCCGTGTCCCAGCCAAAACTCTCCCGCCGTGAACTGCTCGAACGATCGATGTTTGCGACCGCCGCGGCAGTCGCCGCGCAAAATGCGAATTTGCCATTCGCACACGCACAAGGTGCCGACAGCCCGAATGAAAGAATTCGTGTCGCGATCACCGGAGTGAACGGCCGCGGTGGCTCGCACATTTCTGAGTTGAAGAGCCGCAGCAACACCGAGATCGCTGCAATCATTGATGTCGATGAAGCGGTCGCCGCACGAGCAATTGCAGGCATCGAGAAAGACACCGGCAAGCGTCCGATGTTTTTCACCGACATTCGCAAGGCCCTCGAAGACAAGTCGATCGATGCGGTCAGTGTCGCGACGCCAAATCACTGGCACTCGCTGGCGGCGATCTGGTCCATGCAAGCAGGCAAAGACGTCTACGTCGAAAAGCCGGTCAGCCACAATGTCAGCGAAGGCCGACGCTGCGTGCAGGTCGCTCGCAAGTACAAAAAGATTTGCCAGACCGGAACACAAAGTCGTTCCGAAAAAGGGATGCGTGAAGCCATCGAGTTCGTTCGTAATGGTGGCATCGGCGAGGTCAAACTTGCTCGCGGCCTGTGCTACAAGCGACGTGGCGCGATCGGTCCCCGCGGAACTTACGAGCCGCCCAAAACCCTCGATTACGATCTTTGGTCTGGTCCCGCACCAATCAAGCCGGTCACTCGTCCGAAGTTCCATTACGACTGGCATTGGCAATGGGAGTACGGCAACGGAGACCTCGGCAATCAGGGGATCCATCAAATGGATATCGCCCGCTGGGGACTTGGCGTTTCCGATCTCGGCGAGAGCGTGCTGAGTTACGGTGGCCGGCTTGGCTATGAAGACGCAGGTGAAACTGGCAACACGCAAGTCTGCATTTTCAGGTACGGCGATAAGCGGCTCGTCTTTGAAGTACGCGGGCTTGAAACACCCGATCTCAAATCTCCGAAATCCGATGCGGAAGGTGCCAAGGTTGGCGTCATTTTCTACGGCAGCGAAGGTTGCATGGTGATGCCGAGTTACTCGTCAGGAGTTGTGTTTGATCTAGAAGGCAAAATGGTCAAGCAGTTCAAAGGTGGCGGAGATCACTTCGGCAATTTCCTCGCCGCATGCCGCAGCCGCAAACACGAAGAACTCAATGCCGACATCCTTGAAGGTCACTTGTCGAGCGCTCTCTGCCATCTCGGCAACATCTCTTATCGCTTGGGTGAGCAGCTTCCTGTGAAGGAGATTGCCAAGAAGCTCGAAGGTGACGCCGAAGCCCTCGAAACATTCGGCCGCTTCTCTGAGCACCTTGTCGCCAACAAAGTTGATCTCGACTCGAAAGCCTACTTCGGCCTGAACCTGGCATTAGACGGCAAAGCCGAAGTCTTCACAGGCCCTCACGCCGACGCCGCGAATACCATGCTCACTCGCGAGTACCGCAAGCCGTATGTGGTGCCGACCGAGAAGGATATTTAACCGTGATCGAGGTCATTCTGCAGTCAGTCTAACAGTAGCATTTTGGTCTCGGCTGTTTTCAACATCTTCAGCCCGGCTGTCGCGACAGCCGGGCTGATTTTGTATTCCTTACTCAACCAGCGACGCTATGCCTCCGCTTTATCACCCACTTGATTCGACGACTTACTCTCGCGACTCTCGAAGTCGCGTTGTGACTCCCGACATTGCTGATGGCAATTACGTTTACGTGCAAGAATGAGTATGGCGCGATCTTTGTTTTGCCTGATGGCCCGCATCGCGATCCGCGAGTTTTGGGAAATGCCTCGTCCGCCAGATATGCGGGTGATTTACGAATCGTTGCTGGTAAGATCGCTGACGTGAACAACCTGTCTGGAACTTTTCAATGCGATGATCCCCATGGGCTTTTACAGGTCGCTCAAGAGTTGCGTCGAAGCGGATTTCATGTGCCGTCGGATGCTGTCCGATTTTTCCCTCATGACGGGTCGCGGCCGCGAGTCCTCAAATAACTTGGAATCGTCCATGTCTGCCCAATTGCAAATCGCCATCCTGGAGGACAACCGCGATCGATCGCTCGTGATGCGCGAGTGCTTGGCGGACCGGTTTTCGCAGTACGACATTCGCTTCTTCGTAACCGCCGGTGAAATGATTACTCACCTCCGTATGAATCTCGATCGTGTGCTCGCGATCGCGTTGGATCATGACCTCGACCTCATTCCGATCGACCCGCGTCGCAACATTGATCCAGGATCAGGACGAGACGTAGCGGACTTTCTGACGACTCAGGCCGCGGTCTGCCCGGTTCTCATCCACAGCACGAATGCGCCTGCGGCGTTCGGCATGATGACGGAACTCGAAGAGGCCGGTTGGACGTGTGAGCGAGTCATTCCCGATCCCGGCGAAGACTGGATTCGCAACGACTGGTTTCCTCAGTTTCGCAACGCCATCGTGAGTTTCTCACCGCCTGAAAAAAGACTGCATCGCCAGCCGCGAATAATTCACGACGCGATTGCGGTTGAATAGCCAACTTGAACACTTCGACCTGCCGCGTTGTTTTCATTGAGTGATTGCACCTTCGATTGAGAAAGGCTTTCGATGTTTCGTTTCCTCGCTAATTTCTGTGGGTTGATTTTGCTCGCCAGCGGAATCTTGTCTGCACAAGAAAAACCTCGCATCTACAAGAACAATCTCAAGGTATTGGTGAGCCCCGCGCCGCTGCTTGCCGATCATCCGGAGTTCGTGGAACCTGTCCGAGAACAGCGGCGGTTTGAGGCTCCGATTTTGGTTGATGAGCCGGAGGCTGATCTTTCCGTGCGAGCATGGCGGTTTTCCTACAACGCGCGTGGCATCATCGAGATGCCTAATCGTCTGCAAGCCAAAGCAACTGCGGTCATCATGGTTCACCCTTGGGGTATTGATGATGGGCAAGGCTGGAACACTCCAGAACCGGCGGGAGTCTGCGATTTTTGCACGCCTGATAAAAATCATCTTGCAGCGCGGCACACGCACAACGTCATCAATCCATTTTTGAAAGCCGCTCGCAGCAAAGTGCCGCTGGTGATGTATAGCCTCCCCGGAGATGAAGACCCGATTCGTAAGAAGCTGTATCGTTCCTTCCGAGCCAAGCCGAACGACGTGGATCGGCTACAGGGAGCGAAAGAAGTGACTGCCAAACTCAATAGCTTTGAATACAAAGGCCAGCCGCTCGTCGAAATGATTTCGCTTTCATCCGACAATCCCGTGAGAGATTACTTCCGTCAATTTCCCGGCCTCGACGCAAGCGCGAAGTACAACAACGAAGGTTTTTGGAGCTTGCCAATTCCGGTGACGAAAGACATCGACGTTGATCCGAATGACGTCGTGATCTACGACTCGGAAGGCTACGAGCCACTGAGGAAATTCCTAAAAGCCAATGGCATTCGCCACGTGTTGCTGACCGGCTATGCGACCGACATGTGTTTTTGCCGCACAACTGCGGGTTATGAGAATCTCTCAAAAGACTTCAACGTGTTTCTCGTCGGCGACGCTTCGCTGGCGACATTCCCCGCGAACGACACGCCCCGTTTCGCCACGAACGCGCACATCTCGTTTGCCTCACTGACTCAGTTGGTAACGCAGATTTCCTGGATCAAATTCGACAAGTAGGACTCCCTCATGCCCGCATTCACGCATCACATTTTTGTCTGTGGCAATCAACGTGCTCCCGGCCATTCGCGCGGCTGTTGCGACCCCGAAGGTTCGGATGCATTACGGAACGCACTCAAGGCCGAAGTCAAAGCACGCGGCTTGGGGCCGCTCGTCCGAGCGAATTCTGCCGGTTGCCTCGAACAGTGCGAACACGGCCCGTGCGTCGCGATCTATCCGCAAGCCATCTTCTACGGCGGTGTCCAGCTTAGCGACGTGCCGCGCATTCTCGAAGAAACAGTCATTAACGGGCGTGTCTTGGATGATCTGCTGATTGCAGACGAATGCCTCAATAATCCTCGCTGCGAACACATCGAGGCTCGCAAAACGCAACAAGGTCATCCCCCAAGCTGATTCCGAATGGCAGCTTTGGCTGAACTAGCCGCCGCGATGCAACCGATACAACCGATACCAATTCCCAGCAGTTGGAGCGGTGCCGCACGCGCGGAGCCAATCGGCCTGTATTGAGGCATGGCAACAAGACTGCCCAATTTGCCCTTTTGTCGGAAGTTTCCTCGATGTCCGCCTGGCAGCGATTCATGCAGCAATGGTTGCAGGTTTGGCAACGGCTCAGCCCGATGGGGCGAGTCTCCGTCAGCGGCTTTAGCGCGGCGTTTCTCGTGTTAGTTGTCGGAGTCAGCTTTTGGGCTTCGACCACAAAATATGCAGTTCTGACTCGCGGCATCTCGGAAGAAGAAGCGGCCGCCATTGTGCAGAAGTTGGACGCCGATCGAGTGCCGTATGAGCTTTCTGATGGCGGAACCACAATCATGGTCCCGACCGATCGAGTTCTGAAAGTTCGCTTAAGTCTGCACGTCGCTGGCCTGTCTCAGGGTGCAGGAAAGGGTTATGAGCTATTCGATGGCATGTCGATGGGGACAACACCGTTTGTCCAAAATGTGAATTTCGGACGAGCTATTGAAGGAGAGTTGGCTCGCACAATTATGCAGTTGGATCCCATCGCCACCGCGAAAGTGCATCTTGTGCAGCCCGACAATTCGGTCTTTATCCGTGATGAGAAGCCCGTTACGGCGAGCATCGTCATCAAGACCAAATCGGGACAAACGCTGACTCGGAAAACATCGGCGGGCATCGTCGCTTTTCTCGCGAGCAGCGTAAAAGGACTCACGAAAGAGAACGTCACTCTGCTTGATTCCGAAGGACATGAACTCTCTGAACGACGCGACTTACGATCAGGGTTGGCCTCGTCTGATCAACACGAATATCAACGCGAAGTCGAAGCGGAACTCGCCGCCAATGCTCAAGAA
Organism: Planctomycetia bacterium; assembly: GCA_026400935.1. Classification (GTDB taxonomy): domain Bacteria; phylum Planctomycetota; class Planctomycetia; order Planctomycetales; family Planctomycetaceae; genus SXKJ01. The sequence goes on from JAPLNX010000177.1 coordinate 12,723, forward strand.
ATTCTGACTCGCTTGCTCGGCCCAGGCCAAACGGTTGTACGTGTCACAGCGGAGATGAGCTTCAAACGAATCAAAGAACAAAGCGAAAAAGTCGATCCCGATAATCGAGTCGCCAAGCGTGAATCCATCACAACATCCAAATCCACAGGTCCATCCGGGCCACAAGGAATCGCTGGTGCCGCATCAAATGCAACTGGCGCACCCAAGCCTGCGCCTGGTAGCGGCACGCTCAAGCAAGATGAAACGACTGAAAACGAATACGCCATTTCTCTCACTAAACGCCAGAGCGAAGAGAGCCAAGGGACGATCGAACGACTCACCGTCGCGGTCATCTTGATGCCGATCTCCGAAGATCCCGACGCTGATCCCGAAGAGTTGCTCGGTATCACGGCGAAAGAAGCGACAGAGCTCGTCAAGCAGGCGGTCGGTTTCAAAGAAGGGCGAGATCAGATTCAAGTCAGTCTAGGAAAACCTCATGCTGTCGAATCGAACGCCGCTGAAGAGGCCGTGGTTGCAACTGCGCAGAAATGGCAGAACTACGCCAACGTTTTGAAAGCCTCTGCATTGGCGATTGCTGCACTCACTGGCTTGGTTGGAGTCTTCATGCTCTTCCGTAGCAAGCCTGCTTCCAACGTCCAAGCAACCAAATCAAACGAGTCCGATCCATCGTCGGAAAAAGTCGATATCGGAGCCGTCGTCAGCACTTTGAAATCGTGGTTGGGTGATTCAAACCAACAAGCTCAACCCACGTAAAAGGCCAAAGAGCGATGACACAAGCCACTCTTACGAATTGGGACAAAGCCGCCATCTTGCTGCGCGCGCTGACACCCGGCCCCGATCAAGCCGTGTTGAGTCAGCTTGACCCCGTGCAAGCCAAGAAGCTGAAAAGCATCATGGCAACTGTCGCCAAGCGACCTGATTTGGAACAAATCACTCGTGACGTCATGCGGGAATTTCAAGAAATTAGGCAACACGCAGGCTCAGTGTCGGCCAGTAAAACGGATTCACCGCAGCACTCCGCAACGTGGGCCGCTCGGCAATACAGCGATTCAGTAGCAACCGCTCAGACAAATGATGAGGCCGGTATCGTCAGGAGTGAATCGGACTCAGTCACGTCGAAACTCTCTGCAATTGCGGCTCCGGTGTTGGCGCGAGTTCTCAAAAATGAACCGCTACGAATTTTGGTGCTCGTGCTGCAAGCTCTGCCATCCGATCACGCGGCAGGTGTATTAAAGTTACTCCCACCCGAAGGCCGAGGAGCCGTGATCTCAATGATGGCTGCCGGGCTTAAAGTGGCGGAACCAATCGGCGATTGCATCATGCAGACTGTACTTCAGCAATGCTCCCTGATTGGACCGGTGGCTGGCGAAACCGTTGCGGAAGAAGACGTGCAGGTCAAACGACTCGTCGGCATCTTGCAGGTGGTTGATCGCGAAGAGCGCTTGCGATTGATGAGCTTGCTCGGCGAAGAGAACGAGGAAATGGCCGCGAAGATCGACGATTGCCTTTACGACTACACCGACTTGCTGCGCATTGGCGATCGTTCGCTCCAAAAGATCCTCACGCAGACCGACCAGAAAACTTTGGCGATGGCGTTGAAGACTGCTCCCGATGCAATTCGAGAAAAGGTCATGAAGAACATGTCCGAACGAGTGCGTGCTGCACTCGCCGAGGAAATGGAATTCCTCAGCGAGGTTCCCAACGCAAAAGCCGAAGCCGCTCGCAAAGACATCACCGCGATCATCCGCACGCAAGACAAAGAAGGCACGCTCGTCTGGATCGAAGGCTGATGCGCAAAAAGCTCCCAGGTATCCGTGTCAAAATTCAGCGTGACGAGCAGGTCCAACAAAAATAAAGCTCGCCCAATGCGCCGGTGAACTCCAAGCCGCTTGCTTACGGAGTTGACGCTTCGCGGCGTGCAGCGCTGCGGCAACTTGCATTGGGCGATTTGCGGACACGTCTTCGGCTAGTCGGCGATAGAAATCAGCCATCAATTCAGATGTGCTTTCATCCGAGACTTGCCACAAGCTCGCGACGACTTGTCGAGAGCCCGCCGCGAGAAATGCTTGGGCCAGCGAGGTGCTGGCTTCCATCGGACGTTCGGGGCCGATGCTGGTCTGACACGCGCTGAGGACCGCTAGCTCGCAGCCAGTCAGATCAGATCGCAAGATGTCGAGGTAAGAGAGGTATCCGTCGTCTCGTCCATTCACGTCCGCAGATAGAAGTAATCCACCGAAGAGATTGTCGGCTCGTTCATCGACGAAGCCGTGCGTCGCCAAGTGCAAGAAGCGATGTGCTGACATCTGGCCGGTGACTCGCAATTCCGTGGCGTCATCATCGAGGAGCGTCGTCACAGGCTTCGGCCAAAGTGCTTCGATCCGCTGGCATTCGCTCGACACGCCAGGCAAAGGCGCGGCATTGAAACGAGTGCCGCTGCGAGTCGCCGATGGGGTGAAATCTTGGTCAGGATTTTTACGAACTCCACGAGTGGTCCCTTCACGAATGACGCCCACGCGTTTCTCTTCTTTCTTTCCCGAATGCCCAACGAGCAACAATCGTCGTTCGCTCATCGCGTCGATCGGTGTGCGATCGGTCAATCGCGCGAGCACCGTTGCGGATGGTGTATAAGTTAGCGAGGGCCATTCATCCAAAACGTATTTCGCTACGGGGCCAGCGGTGAGCAACAACGCCTCAAATGGCAGTTGATGCAACGCACCGTCTGGCACAATCACGATCGCTTTCGGCTGACGTCGCGCGACCGCCTCACGAACTGCTGACGGTAACAGTGTGTCGGCAACGATTGTCAGGGCGCTCGGCGTAATCGGCTCGCCTTTGATCGTCGCGACTGTTCCTGATAATCCACGAGCATTGTTCGGAAACATCGGGACCGTTGCTGCGAGATACCACGTCACTAACCGCGAAGCGATTTCACGAGTCAACGGGCCGGGCGGGATTGGCTCTAATCCGCGCCGCAACAAACCCTTATCCACCGACAAACGCCCGACGATACCGCGTACCTCCTGACGATTCGTTGGCAGTTGAAACTGCAACGCAGGGAGCAGTTGAGTCACTTGCAACGGAATAATTTCGACCGGCTTCCCCGATCCATCAATAATCCAAACTGAGCTTGATCGACTTCCCAATTGAAAGAACAACATCAAAGTGTCTGGCGGAAGTAGCTCCTTCTGAACGCGAGTCAGCTCACATAGCGAATCACGGCTCGCCATAAGTTGCGAATAAACGGGACTCGCATCACGAATCGCTCGCCACACTCCGGCATAAGCTTTCTCCACGTCGAATAATTCTTGCTGCAACTTCGAGACATTCTCTGTCTCGCTTGGAACAGTTGGAGTTTGCACGGAATTGGTTGACGGCACATCGTTGCAGCCGGCTTGAGCGGATGATTTTGCTGCGACCGACTTCGATGATGAGTCGTTCAACTTCGGATCAGCCATTGGCGCACTTGCCGGTTCCCCGGCGTCACGACCGCGCCGAGTTTGCCGAGCAATCGTGTCCGCCAATTGATTTCGCAAGCGAATTTGCTCTTGCGCGAGTCTTCGTTCCTGCGGTAGCAACCGTTGTTGCGATTCCACAGAGAGCGTTCCTGTGAGATCGATCCCGGCGAGTTGCAATTGATCGAGCTGCGTTCGGCTGCGTGATTGTTCTGCAGTGCGAAATGCGGCCTCCGTTTGCTTGGCGGCAAGCTGCCATTCGATGAGCCGTTCAAATGCTGGAGCGAATTGCGAAAAGAATTTCGCTCGACCAGCTTCAGCGTCACCTGCGGTTTCGGTGCGAGCGGACTCTGCCACATCGACCGCTTGCTGCAACAATCGAATCGCCGCAGGGAGATCACCTTCACGCGAACGGCGTAACGCTTGATTGGCCCACGTGACATACCGATCGAGTGGCGATGTCGCCCTTTCTTGCAGCAGCGTCTCCGCTTGGTCGAGCGCTGATGCTGCGAGCGTTTGATCGTCCGTCTGCAACGCGAGTCCGCCGATCAGGCTCAGCACCTGAGCTTCACGAGTTGCTTGTCCGCGCGTATGAAACACATCTGCGGCCGAACGCCAATGTCCGATCGCCGCCGACACATCCCCACGTTGAGCGGCGAGCGATCCCAAAAGCTGATGCGCGGTCGCAGCTTCGGAATGTTGACTGCGACGATGTTGCCGACAGAGTTTCAGCGCAGTCTCCGCATTCGACTTTGCTTGATCCGGAAGTCCCAGATCGCGGCTGATCGCCGCCAATACGTTGTGCGGCGCTGCGAGCTGCCAAGACTCTCTACCAAACACTGATTCTGCGACACGCGCGGCGTTCGCGGCGTACTCCGCTGCCGATTCGGTCAGACCTTGATTCTGATGAATCACCGCGAGGTTCAACAAAATCTCTGCACGCAATCGATCGGCTCTCGCTCCGCGTTGCGCGGCCTCATCCAAAATCTGCTGATTGAGCGCAATCGCTTCGCGAAATCGTCCAATCGACGGCAATAACGCCGCAAGCTGCAATTTGGCTAGTGAACGATCCGGATCATCCGCAGCCAATCGCTTTTCCGTGACGTCGATTGCTTCACGCAACAACATTTCCGCCCGCGACAAATCGCCAACGGCTCGCCGAACGCTCGCCAGTTGTGTGAGAGTCCGCACGAGTTCGCGAGGTGCGTCTCCTTGTCGATAAGTATTCGACGCTTGTTCCAACAATTCAGCCGAGCGCGGTAACTGGCCATCGCGAGCGAGCAACGCTCCGAGCGTCTCCTTCACCCCGGTTGTCAGCCGATGCTGCGTGCCGTGCGATTCTTCTTCACGAGCAAGTAATCGCTCCGCAATCCGAATCGCCTCCGTCAAACGGTCGGCTCGGGAATATCCTTCAATCAACGAATGCAAATCGCTGATCGAAGTCTTGCGGTCGAGTCCCTCGCCACCACGCGGTGCAAGTTTGAGCGTCACGTCGGCCCAGGCTTCGCGAGCCAGTCGCGGGTCATGATCTTCCAGAACAGTCGCCAACAATCGAAATGCGGAGGCACGTTGTCGCGCCGAAATCTGCTGGGTGAGGCTCAACGCACTTCGCAGATGTTGTGTCGTTGCTGTCGTGTCACGACGCAGTCTCGCGTGACGCGCCAATCCGAGAAATGCGTGAAACAGCGGCGAATCATTCCGATTCGTGGCGACCGATCTGTCGGAGCGATTCTCAGCCGGCCCCGCGATTTTCGCGATGAGATCATCCAGCACGGTCTTCGCGACATCGGCTCGCCGCAACGCTTCGAGTATCGCGATCCGCCGCTGAGTGAGGTCCAGCCAATCAGCCGCAGGTAAAAATGGACTCTTGCGATGTTGCTCCAATAACTTCATCAACTCTTTGTCGATTGCGACGAACGTCGCGTTCGCAGCGTCAACTTGATTCGCTCGCAGATCGACCACGCCCAGCAAGTACGCGGCTTTCAAACGCGGCAAGGTCTTGAGCGTTCCGCTCCGTCCTGCCAATAAATCTTGCAACGCCGCGCGAGCTTCCGAGTCATCAGAGAGCGCGACTCGGTACTCGGCAATGTGCAACAAATTTGCGAGCCGAAGTTCAACTTCCGACAAACGGGCGAGTGCCTCGCGGGTTTGCAACGCAAAACGCAATGCGTCATCCGGACGCCCCGCTTGTCGTGTGAGTTGTTCCAACTGATGCCAACATCGCAACCGCAGCCGATTTGTTTCCGGCGTTGGTTTCTCGATCGCATCAATTGTCGCGAGCAACTCTAAATAGCTCGCTTCCGCCTCCGCCCAGTTTGCCCGTTGAAACTGAATTTCGGCGAGCTGTTCCAAACGACGAACATCGTCCGCAGCACACGAGTGCAACGGGGAAAACGACAGCGAGGCGGCTAGCAGCCAGCAGATCGTGGCGAGCCATCGAAGCTGTCGCACATCTCACCTCGCTGAATGTCGAAAGACCATCCCGTGGCAGAAAGCTCCCAACCGAGTCAACCGCTCGGCGAACTCGTCCCATGCTAACAAGTCGGTCTTGCGAGTGGTTGTTTGCCCGGCAAGTCCGCGAGACACGTCCGGGCTTTTGACTCCGAACTGACGCGGATCGGCTCCCAACGGCAGCGTCGTCAGTTGAACTTTCACTGGATCCGATTTGTCCTGAAGTAACTCTCTCTGGCCAAGAAAACCGAATCCGGCGGACTTCGACATCGTATCCAAATCAACCCGTACGCGTTCGATCGCCGACAGGGCTTGCTCATCCAACGGGTTCGGCGACGAAACCGCGACGATCATCTCCATCCCCGAGTTGCCACCCAGCACGTGCATGACTTGCAGCTCATCGCGTCCCGTCAGCGGCGGTTCCCAGATCTCAGACGTCGGTTGCGGGATCTCAAACCGTGCGGGCGAAAGTTGCTTCACGACTCCATCTGCGTCGATGTACCACAGGCAAACGTAGGCTGGTTCATCGAGCATCACGTGAAACTGCACTTTGTCTCGGTCATGTAATTCGCCGAATCCTGCATCGAGCAGCACATAATCTCGCTCTTGTTCAGCCTTCTGGACATGTACCTCAATGCGCGGAATATTGCGTGAATCCGCGCGCCAAGTTGCGGCACCGTTCGCAGGACGATTCGAGTTCGTTTTAGTCGCCAAATCGCGGTCGTCCTTCAACGACTTCCAACCGACCATCGCTGCTGTTGCCACAATAACGCACGCCAGACTCGTAATGACCAACGAGCGACTCCGCTCGCGTGACAAACCACTCGCCTTGTTGTGTTTCACAAAAAACGGTGCAGTTGATCCAGCGTTTACAACCCCTGAGTCGATGCTATACGGCTCAAGCGCCGCCGCAAACTCGTTAGCACTACGGAAGCGATCTTTCGGATCAAACTTCAACGCACGGAGGCAGACATCCGACAGGCCGGTCGGCAAACCAACACGCAACGATTCCGGAGAAGCCGGAGTCTTACGGCTGACGACCTCTGCTGCGCGATGCCCGTCGCCAAAAGGTCGTTGGCCTGTCAGCAGCCGATACATCACGACACCCAAACTAAATAAATCGCACGACGGACTGACGTCATCCGAGTTCCCGCTGAACTGCTCTGGAGCCATATATGCCGGCGTCCCCAGCCACTCGCCAGGCCGCGTCTGTTCGGACTGATCAATCTCTTCACGCCGAGCCAGTCCGAAGTCGGTCAGTACCGGCTCACCCTGTCGGTCAATCAAAATGTTCGACGGCTTGATATCGCGATGAATGATGCGTGCGGTGTGTGCTGCCTGCAATGCGAGCGCGATCTTTCGAACGATCTGCACCGTGCGAGCCGGTGCCAACAACGGACCAGATTTCAGCAACGTTTCTAGCGAAGTCCCTTCGATGTAATCCATCGTCAGAAAGTCGATGCCATTTTGCTGAGCGACGTCGAGCACTCGGCAAATATTCGGGTGCCGCAACGAGGCCGTCAGCTTTGCCTCGCGTCGAAACCGTTGAGCGAGTCGCTCCGCATGACTCCCTTCCAAGAACGGAATCTTCAACGCGATTTGCCGATCGAGTTCCGGGTCATACGCCAAATAAACAATCCCCATCGCCCCTTGCCCGATTGGCCACAGGATTCGATATCGGCCAAGTTGTTCTCCCGGCGCGAGCTTGCGTGACAACTTCGGTTTGTGCGAAGTCGTATACACTGCGCCTACACCCGGAGTACTCGTTGATGCGGCGTCCGCTTGCTCGGTCCCCGATGGTACGATCACGCGATCGGTCACCTCCAATTGCAATGCTTCATGCAGCGCAACTGCGTCTGTCGGAAAGCGGCGTGTGTACTCATCCAACTCCGGCCGATCACCAGCATCGCAGCGAAGTCGGAACTCATGAATGATCGATACCAACCGCAGTTGCTCGACCGGCCCTATTAAGGGCCAACGCGCGAGATAGTCTTCCAACTTCGGCCGCAGGGGCAATCTCAACTCACCGTTCTGGTGGCTCACCGTCGAACGCCTCGTCATCCGCCAGCGGTATTCTTGATCGATCAGCATCAACTCACAAAGCACATCTCGACGCCGAGCCTCGTCCCAGTCAGCCTCGATAAACTCGTCGAGCGACGGTTCCAGTCCGCTGTTTTCTATGCAACCGTGCCAAGCCGATTCAAATCGATCATAGACCGACTCAAGCATTCGGGATCGGCTGACTTCTGCCAGCGAAGGCATGAGACTCAAACTCCTCTAAGTGTCGGTCGCCAAATAGACGAGTCACACCGTGACTCAAAAATCCGGTCAGGGATTGATCGGTTTACTTGGCACCCAAGCCACGCAGGCGACGGACGAGAAACGATCGGCGAACTCGCGAGAACGGCCGCGTCAAAGTTCCGATAATGAGCATCGCCAAAACCAAATATTTCGGCTGCGGATGAAAGACGGCCGCTGCCAATTCCGATGTCTCGAACGCCGCGATCACTTGATCGTCGTTTTCCTTCGCATCGATCGACGCATTCTGATTGCGACCAACTTCGTGCATTCGTGAGTTCGCGATGTGACTGGCGTATGCCGTTGTTGTAGAGCGTGTTGACGATCCTATTACGGCTGAGTCAATCGACAAGGTTCGTGACCCCACGCGATCGGCTTCCGCAATCTTCGCCATCAACACTGATCCGTGACCACGCGACACCTGATTCATCTTTTCTGGATGAGGTGTATCCAGTGCCGTTGCGACTTCACTCAATTCGACTCGTTCCGAAGACTCTGTCAAATCTGCATTCGAATCCAGTTCCGCTTCCGCCACGATCACGCTCTCGGCAATGATCTGCTGAGGCCGTGCCGGAGTGACGACTCGCGGCCCCTTCTGTACGAATACCAATCGCATGACCGAACGCCCCTCGGCGTCGGTCGCACGCACGTAGGTGGTCGGCCCGTCGCTATCTGCGACGGTCAGGCCAGAATCATCTTGCAGTGACCGGGCCGCACCGTACGCCACGATCTGGCCGCTTCCAGCCAGTTTCAATTCCACGAGATTGCCGCCGTCCGCCAAGTCGCTCGACTCGCTCTCTCCCTCGGAGTCGCTGTTGAATTCCAATCCCGAAGAGACTCGTTGAGCAGAACTTGGAGAGGATGCAGAGCCGTTTGCAGCCCAAGCAAATCCACCCAACAGGCCACCGCCAAAAATGGATTCCAACCCAAAATCGAACGGGACATCAAAACGAAAGTCACCCAAACCAGACGACTTCTGTGTCGGGGCCAATTCACCAAACTGCGAATCTGCATTCTCAGCATCCCGGCTGTCGGCATCCGAACCGCCAAACATCGAAGAACCGACCTCAACAGTGACCGGAGCAGCATCGCTCAACGGCGTGTCGAAACCGACTACCCCAGCACCTTCAAAGGCGACGCTGACGGCACTCAACATTGTCCGAGCTTCCAACGGCTCAGCCGCTGCAAACATCTTTCGGCGTCGTCGACGCGGACGAATTGCTAAGTTGGCTGGTTGAATCCATGCCGCGACCGGCAGCAATTCGTTATCCAGTTCGGTGAGATCATGTCCCATTTTTTGCCCTTAACGCCAAGCCTGCGAGTGAATGGCCACGCTGAAGAGGCGAATGTCATCACACACTGCAAGAAACGGCAAGACACAATCTTGCTGAACTTGAAAAGGCTCAGGAAATCGGAAAACGCTGGCGCGGTCTTCAACCTCCCAAGTTTCTCACCGACAACCTGCCTTGCCACCCGCCAAGGTAACCGACCGATTATTCTAAATACCGCACCATATTGCCCGATTGCTCCACAATACTAACGCATCAGACGTTGTTTACTCACCGGTGTTTCGTCACAACGCTAATCCGAAGTAGCAGCCAGTCGTCTCGCGGCGACCTGCCGTTGGTGACGAATCTGAGGATTTCCTTCGACGTCTTTAGATTCTTGGCGCAACTCTTGTTTCGTCATTTGTAACGATCGTTCGTAACGCCAGCGTTGCAGGATGTAATCGGCGACACCCCATACCAAGACCGCGATAGCCGCCATCGAGACCAATTTTGTCACGCTACCACCTATCGCGAAGACTTGTTCTGACAGTGGCCTATTGCCATTCGCTGAAAAATTCCCCCATTCAGAGCAGACAGTTCGTCCACAAATTGCAGCCAGTAACACCAACTTCAGCAGGCTGACCAGACCGCGCCCGAACGCCGAGGGAGAAACCACACGAGCAAGGCCGGAAATCGGTGACAGCCGAGCCAACTCGGGCGCGGCTCGTTCTGGATGCCAGAGCCAGCCGACTTGAACGAAGTGTGCGACGAGAACTGCTCCGGTTGCGATCAGCAGCGGAGTGCTCATTTGAGCGAGTGCCCAAAGGAGCGCATGACTGGCTTGAGGCAAGGCAGTCTCCGCAGTCAGACGCTCCTCTGTCACTTGGCGAAACGACTCCAACAGCAATTGAGCCGCAGCAGTTGCGAAGGACAGCCCCCACAAACTCACGACCGCCAATGCCGCCAATGCACGAAAAGCCAAGACGAACTCGGCGCTGCGTGCGACCATGCCCCGCTCACGTGCCTCTCGTCGATGGCGTTCAGTTGGACGCTCAGTCCGTGCTTCTTGGTCATCGTCTAAAAACGACATTGCGAGTCTCAGTGAGTGATATTGTCTTGTTCAACAACCCGATCAGTGGCAGTCGTCATCGACTCAACTTCGTCAATGACGTTCCAACGCAACGACTCCGACAGCATTTGATTGATCCCCGTCAGGCTCATCACCAAGACGACGATGCTTAGCGCCGGGCGAAGTGAGCAGCCAACCACGCTCGCTTGTACGGCAAGTCCAGCCGATCCCCAAATTCCAAACGCCACGTTCACGAGAAACATCGTCGCGAGCGCCGGTGCAATCACCATCAACGACAACTGACAAGCATGTTGCAGCAACAACGAGGCTGTCTGCGGTTTGAACAAGCCGCAATCCTCAGCACCGATCGGCCAGGATCGAAAGCTATCACACAAGACTGAGACCAATTGGATGTGTCCATTGATCGGCGAGCAAAGCAGAAAGCACGCTGTCCCCCACAGGGCCAACCATCGAGCTTGCGGCGAACTCGATTCATCCGACTCATCATCAACGCCAACTTGCCCCGTTTGCTGATCCAACAAATGCCCCGCCAGCGGAACAGCCCAAAACACAATCAATGAACCGCATCCCAACAGGAATCCGATACACAGTTCCGAGACCGCAGCGCGGCTTCCCGTGAAGAGGTCGAACGCCGGAATGTTTGCCGAGCCCACCAGTGGTGACAGCAACATTGCCACAGCGATCGCCAACCCAACACGGGCCGACCACGGCAAAATCGCTCGACCAAGTAACGGTCCGACGGCTAACCAGCCAGCAACTCGACACAGAATCAACGCAAACACAACCAACTGCGCCAACCACGGCGACAGCCAAAGACTCACGTCGGTAATGGCGATGTGCGGCATGATTCGTAACTCAAATCATCGCGGGGATCGACTCAATCAACGCCGATGAGAACTCACTCAAGCGTTGCAGCATCCAAGGCAACAACGCGACCGAAGAAATGGCCAACACCACCAGTTTCGGAACGAAGCCCAATGATTGATCGGCGAGTTGTGTGGCCGCCTGAAACAGGCTGATGGATAAACCGACCAACAAGCAGACGAGCAGTAGCGGCCCGGCGAGTTGCAGTGCCAGCAGCAAGGAAGAGCGGATGAGTTCGGAAGCGTGGTCATTGGTCATTGGTCAAATCACGCTGGTCAGCAACATGCCGACGGTTAGGAACCAGCCATCAATGAGGACGAAGAGCAACAGTTTGAATGGGAGCGAGACGGTTGACGGCGTCAGTGTCGTCATACCAAGTGCTGTCAGCACCGAAGCGATGACGAAATCAATGACCAAAAACGGCAGGAACAATTGAAAGCCGATCAGAAATCCCGTCTTCAGTTCGCTCAACAAAAATGCTGGCAATAAGACCGTCAGCGGCACGTCGTCGTAACTATGCGGCGTCGGTAAGTTTGTTTGTTTCGCGTGCTGGCGTTGCAAGTCGAGTAGCATCCAGACGCCATCGGAATTCCCAGCAGATTCAATCTGCTTGCTCATGAAATTTCGAATTGGAGAAAGAATCCGTGGGGCCACGACCTCTAAGGCAGGAGTAGCTCCGTTCGGTAAATTTGCGTACGGCTTCCAGCCGGTTTCATAAGATTCGGTCCAAACCGGCGTCATGACGAACGCGGTCAGAAACAAACTCAACGCCATCAACACTTGATTAGGCAAGACCTGCGGAATTCCCAACGCTTGTCGCAACAAACCGAGCACAACGGCAAACCGAACAAAGCACGTACTCATCAGCAAGACGGCTGGTACAACGCTCAACACCGCAGCACCGATCATCCATGGGAGCGATGAGGCAATCGACTGCGTCGTCAACAACGCAGAAGGATCAACGGCCATCGAAGTCGCTGGCTCTGCCGCCGTCGCCGTCGTACCGGTGATCAGCATCAGAGCAACGACAGCAGCTTTGTTACGCCGAATCTGAACGCTCCTGATCATCAATGTGTCTCCCGTAACGGAGAAACGACGGCATCATTCAGTAGGCGATCGGGCCAACGTGATTCGTTGAACTGATTTGATTGAGCAGCAACAGCAGGCGTTGAGGTCACTGACTTTGCGACAGTCGGCTTGTGCAACATTGCTCGAAATGTGTCTGCCAAACTTTGATCGCGTTGGGTCGTGTGACACAGTCCCGCGAGGCAATCGACTTCGACTGGATCAGTGATCTCTGCCAGCGTTTGTAGGCCATGCGGTGAGAGGCTGAGGACCAGAATTCGTGAACCACAACGAGCCATGACAACCGACGTTCGCTGATCGACCATTCGACGCCCTAAGACATCGAACGCTTCGCTCGGCAGCCCGCGAGTGGCTGTCGGCGAGTATTTCTTTAGCCAGCGAGTTCCCAACACGATCGCTACAACGATCGCCAGCAACGGCCAAACGGTTGATCCCCAACCAGCCGTCGCCGTCTGCGAAGTGCGTTCCGCATTGTTCGCCCCCTCTTTCGCTGAATGGCTAAGCCGTGACATGGACGGCGGAGTCAGTGTGATCGATGCACTTTTCGATCCATTCTCCACTCGTTCGCTGAACGACGAGACTGCTGACGATTCAAAGAGTTCATTCTTCGTTGGTTTTGTGATCCGCGATGATTCTCCCTGTTTTCGTGATGAGCCTTTCGGCTGGAGCACCTCTTCATCGAGTTCCTCGGCTGTGATTTGCACGACGCGGCGCTGAGGGGTTTCACGCACACGCTCTTCCGCATGAGTCGTCTCGAAGCCACTCAAAAAAGCGATCAGCAACATCATGACTTCGACAATCCGCACCGCGATCTTGCCTTTGACTGTGACCAATTCGCCACGTGCAACGGTTCGTCCTGAAACGACAATATCCACTGGTTCGTCGGCCAATTGGTCCAATGAAATCAATGTGCCTGCGCCTATTTTTTGCGAGGACTCGTCGATGTGAGTGCGACCGAACTCAATCGTCACTTCGACGCATGTTTGAGTCTTTGTGGCAGAAATCGAATTCTTGTGTTCGGCACATGCTGACGCTGTTTTGAAGTCGCAACTCGCATCGCGACTACCTTCACCATCGTCCGCGTCGAGTTCCGCATTGATCATCGCCACCCAGCGATCAACGTCACCGCGATCACTACTCGCAACGGCGCGGTCAGCAGGTATAGATTGACGTCGAGTCGTTAATGAAGACTCGTCCGCACAAGCGACGGTTGGCGAACTCTGTTTCATGACATCTCTGCCGCACACGAGTAGTCGGCTCCCTGCCGACTTAATGGCGAGGTCGTATACGTCGTCTCGAAAATTCGGTCAATCCCGGCTCAAACAATGCATGTGTGCGGTAAGTATTCGCCGAAGGCGTGGGTGTCAGAAAATGGCCTGCCCATGAATTGCGAAGTTGGAGTAAAAGGTCGGGCGTCATGGACGACACCCAGCTCTTATCTCCGGCGAGTTTTTCGATCGCTGAGTTGTTGACAGTC
>JAPLNX010000532.1 GCA_026400935.1 Planctomycetia bacterium
CGCAGGATTTCCAGTTGCCGCTCCGTCGCCTCAATCCGCACTGCCTTCCTTGGCATCGCACCACCCTCCGTTAAAGGTGATGCAGTAATGACACAAACTCGCTTTTTATGGAGGATCAATTCTCGGTCGTGGTACTAGCCTAAAATCCCAAGGACCAATTCGCGAAATTGTAATTTTGAAATGACATAACCGACTGAACTCTGACTCAAGCACTCATTCATCATGGTCCCGCAAATCGACTTTCTTCCGGCGACCTATCACGTACAGCGTCAGCGAGAGCACAAGACGCTGTGGCGGCGGATGATGGTGTTGTTCTTTCTGGCGTTGTCTGTTTTGGGAACTTGGCAACAACGAATGCTGAGAGCCAAACTCGAATCGCGACGCAATGAACTGCGAGCTCGCGTGGAAGGATTTCAGCAATCTCTACCTGTTGAAGTTAAACTGGATCAGCAGTTACGCGAATTGGAAACGAAAGCTCAATTGCTGACCGCGCTTGAGTTTCGCATTCCGACGACTCGCCTGATTGCTGGTTTGACGAATTCATTGCCGGAATTCGTCAGTCTGAGCGAATGCCAAACGGAAATCGGTTTGATCGAGGGAACCGTTGCCGCAAACCCGCCACCGGCGATCTCGAATGCAAACAAAGAGAAATCTCCGCCGTTTGATGCGGACCTCAATGAACTAAAAACTGCGACCGGTCGTACGACAACAATGCTCACAGTTTCCGGTTTCGCTCCGGATGATTCAGCCATCACACAATATCTCGTGCGGCTCAAAGTGATCGGAATGTTCGAACGAGTGACGCTCGCTTTCTCAGGTCAACATCGATTTCGTGATGAATCTTTGCGGACATTTCAAATTCGCTTGCAAGTCAAAAGTCCGGCCGCGTTGTTCGACTCGTTGCCAGTCACCGATCGGAGTGGAGCCAACGAAAAAGCGAGCTTTTCGGCCAATCCTCAAACAAGCAATACCACACTCGCCCCACCGAGCTTGCCTCGGTGGAATCGGGCTTTTGCACAACGCGAAGTTTCATCCAAACACTCGAACTTCGTAGTGCAGAAGCCTGAAGACCACCCAGGCAAGCTGGGTGGGGTTGTGACATTGGCGGTTCGGCATGCAAGTGCGAATCAAGCGATGGTGATTTCAGACGGAGTCGCACCATGAACGACTCACTGCGTCGCGACAATGTGTTGACTATTTTCGGAACGACGTTGATCGTCGGCTTCTTTGTGATCGTCATTTACTTACCAGGCGAGCGAGCGTGCCAAGCAGCACGGCGCGACATCATGCAGGCCAATCGCGCGATCGACGAAATGCCGCAGCGTATTCAACTCGCGTCTCAGCAACTCAAGCTTTTGAAGGATCGCGAAGAGACGGTGCGGCAACGCGATCGGCTCTTAGATGATGAAAACTCACTGCATAGTGTCCTGCAAAAAGTGGCCGAACTCGCGCGGACTTCCGGGCTACATGTTGATCGCACGCAGCCCCTGAGTGCCATTACCCGGGAGACTTACCGCGTGATGCCATTTCAGCTCACCGCTTCTGGAAATTTCCGCCGAATCACCACATTCCTGCGCGGGCTTGAAGCTCAGCCGACGCTGTTTGCGGTCGAGCGTTTTTCATTGAAGAGTGAATCTGAGCAAAATGGCGAAGCTTTGAAAGCGGACATCACGTTCTCGGTCTTCGTAAAACGGGCAACCTTTGTGGATTCTGCCGAAAAGAGCGACAGACCGACGCAAACTCAAGCCGATGAATTCAAGACCGCACAGAGCGAACTCGCTCCGTCTTCGTTTTCGAGGTCTTCAGTAACTCAACCATGAAACTTCACGATCAACTTTTGAAAGACCTGAAAGCTAGCGCGCCGAAATCGGCGATGCTTGGTCTGTTGTTGCTCATCGGTTTGTATTTTTGGGTGCCGCCACTCGTTCGGGCTTTTGGTGGTTCCGAAACTACGACAGCGACGAACGCTCAACCGGCGACAGCGAGTAGTGCGGCAAACGTTTCGACAACGGCAACAAACTCGCCTGCTGATTCACGCAGTCTGAACGAGAGATCAAACGCGAACACCGCAATAAACAAAAAGCCGCGAGACAGTGCGGCAATGGCTCGTTTACTCAAAGAGAGTCCGTTATTTCAGCCCGCGAGTCTTGAGGAACTCCCTCAAAAACCATTCGGTGTCGATGCGGAGCAATTTCCATTGCCCGTGCTCTTCGCCGATGAGGAAGAAACGAGTGCTTCAAAGGCGATCGTCGTTGAAACCAAGCCTGTGGTAGACAAGCTCGAGGGCTTACTGCTCAAAAGCACGATTGTCGGTGCTCGCCGACGAGCCGCATTGATCAACAATCGGCTGTACCAAGAAGGTCAATCAGTTCCGTGGAAGAAACAGCAATTGAAGCTGTCGCTTGTGCAACGCAAGTCTGTCACGCTGACGGACGGTTCGCGCGAATGGCAATTGGTTTTAGATGAGATCAGCGAGTCGCAAGACGCAAGTTCGGAATGATACGACGCAGTCAGGGACGACAGTCGAGATGACGACAGCACCTCTTAAAACAGCAGCACGCGCGTTGAGTTTTGCCACGATTGTCGCGGCCGGATTCGCGACTTGGGTCGTGGGGCACCAAGCTTTCACGCCACCCAATGAGCCGCCATCACCGACAGAAACTGCCGTTCAAGATTCGGCAGAAGCGGTGATCCATCAGCATCTCCAAACGGAAACCGCAGTCGCTCAGGCACAGCCCTCGCTCTCCGATGACGGTGCAGTTGCCAAATCTCTGCCAAAGTCTGTTGCGAAGCTGCCTCGTCAACCTGAAACCAATAAATCGGTGAACGAGTTCGCTCATCACGCTCCCCCTAAGCCAGCGCTCAAGGCAGAGTTGTTTTTTGAAGCGGAACCGCTTTCCGAAAAGCCATCTCGAAGCCATTCAGAACGGCAACGACCGTTGAAGCCGAAGTCCCAAGAGAACGATCTTACTTTCGACGAACTGCCAATTAATCGCGATCGACTGACATCGGCAACAACGTTACGTGAACCGCTGATTCAGCCGCCATTCGGTCGTGCTTCGGCTCAAGAACTCGAACGGCCACAAGTGGCATCAACGCCGCTGGACGAGTCTGATGATGACGAGGAGCAGCCACCACTTCACAGATTGCCGATGCGATCGTCCAAGCCGAACGTCCCGACTCAGCAAGCCAGTCGCAACAAGGACGTCGGTCATGATCTTCAAAAAGCCTTTGATGCTGCGGCTTCTTCACGTCTTGAGTCACGACTTTTGACGATGCAACGACAACTCGATCAATTCGCTCAGGCACAAACAGAACAGAAGGCGGATGATCTGCAACAGGCGCGAGAACTCCTTGATCAACTTCAGCGTGAGCGAGATACAGACAAGCTCGATAAAGTGCTGCAAGACATCAAAGACATGAAGGAGCAGCGTGGCAAACAGAAGTCAGAACCAACTGCGCCCGTTCGCAAACCGGATGATCCGTTTGAAGCGGAACCTCCTGCTGAAGAGGCTCCGCCAACGACATCGAGGAAACCTGGCGTGCTGAAAGCGGCTCCTGTTGAAGGACAATCCGACAGATTTTCCATCGAGTTCCAAGATGTCGAAATCAGCAAAGCAATGGCGATGCTCGGTCAGCTTTCCGGCATGAATATCCTCATCGGTCGCGGCGTTACGGGAATCGTCCCGACTGCCAATTTGCAAGATGTCACTGCCGAAGAGGCGCTTGATGCCATCACAAAATCACTCAATTACACGTACGAGAAAGAAGGCAACATCGTCTTCATCTCAACCGCATCAGATGCGATGCAGAGAAAGCAGTCTGCTCGCAAAATGCTTACGAAGGTATTTCGACCGCGCTACATCAGTGTGAAAGACCTGCAAGCGCTGATCACTCCGCTGCTGACAAAGCCGGGTGGATTGATTGCCGTGACGACACCGGCGGAAGTTGGACTCGAAGAATCGAAAACCAAAGGGGGCGGCAATAGCTTGTCGCAGACGGACGCACTCTTGGTCGTCGACTACCCCGAAGTGCTTGCGCAAGTTGACTTGGTCATTACGGAGATTGACGTCCCACCGGCACAAGTCGTGATCGAGGCGATGATCCTCAGCGTCAATCTGACAGAGTCGATGAAGCTCGGTGTGAACTTCGCGCTCCTTGGTGGCAACAACAAGCAACTCGTCACCAGCGGCAACGGAGCACAAATCGTCGGCAATGTCGGGATTCCCAACAACCCTTCTACGAACAAGTCAGCCATCTTACCGGCTGCCGGTGACTTCATCGCGAGCACCGCTGGCTTGAAGTACGGCTTCTTAACGGGAGATGTCGCTGGCTTTGTCGAAGCGTTAGAGACACTGGCTGACACGAGTGTCGTCGCCTCGCCCAGCGTACGTGTCCTCAACAAGCAGCGTGCCGAACTGATCATCGGCAAGCGGCTGGGCTATACGACGACGACATTCAACGGCACGCAGTCGATCCAGAACATCAACTTTCTGGAGGTCGGCACGAAGCTGATCTTGCGACCTTATGTCGCAGACGACGGACTCGTGCGGATGGAAATTCATCCTGAGCGATCCGACGGCGAAGTTGTCGATGGCCTGCCCAATTCACGTACCACCGAAGTCACGTCCAACGTCATGGTCCGCGACGGTACGACGATCGTGATTGGTGGTCTGATTGAAGAACAAGCGACACAATCCTCTTCGCGAATCCCTGGACTCGGTGCATTGCCGGTTGTCGGCAACCTCTTCAAGTCCAAAAGCAACAACACACAACGCACAGAGTTGATCGTATTGCTCACTCCGCGAGTGATTCACGAAGTTGATGCCGCTTGTGAAGGGGAAGAGGTTCAGGCGGAAGGCGAGGTGCGCCATGAACAGTTCCGCAACCGGATGTCGAAGATCGGACGAACCAATCTGGCAAACATCGAATTTGAGCGAGCGGCTCGCAAGTATGAGGAAGGCGATTACGACAAAGCTCACTTTCACATCGAGCAATCCCTGCGACAGAACCGTTTGGACCTCGACGCCCTGCGGTTGAAAGAACAAATCGATTCGAAGATCGAAGACCGCAACCGCTGGTTTCGCAAGCCGCGACGCAAACCCCCGGTCGAATACCATCGCACTCCGTCAGACGCATCGGCCTCGCCATCACTTCCCCCAGACGCCTTCTTCGACCAAGAATTCTCGATCCCAACACAAACCCCAAGTACACCGAAGACTTTTCAACCGCTGCCGATCCCACCAGTCCCGGCTCCGACGACCGATCGTTGAGGCAGCCGAACACGAAATGCCTCCGATTTGAAACTATCACAACGCGCGAGCGAGTGGTTCTGGGGGGAACCACTCGTTCGCAAGTTGTTTTAGTCATCCGGTCACCAGACCATTGAATGACTCGCATACGTTACACCCACTTCACCAGTGCATCACAAAGCCGCCATCGACGTTGATTGTCTGCCCGGTGACGTGAGCTGCTCGCGAAGACGATAGGAAGACGATCATGTCAGCGATGTCTTCAGGACGTTGCCAATTTCCCAGTGGCACGACCGAGCGAATTTTCGCAGCAGCCCAGTCGTCGTAGCTCAGTCGCTTTTCAGGTGATTGTTGATCGTGCCAACTCTGCCAGACTGAGCGGTTCAGCGGCGTCTGAACCATGCCCGGACAAACCGTGTTGACGCGGATCCCGTGAGGCGCGAGATCCTTCGCGAGACACTGCGCGAAGTTGATATTTGCCGCCTTCGACGCGCTGTAAGGAGGATCGGTTTGCGAACCAATCTGTCCGGCGACCGAGGCAACAAACACCATCGTCCCGCGTCGTTGAGGAGTCATCACGGGGGCAACTGCATGAGCCACGTTCACCATTCCCAACACATTCACCTCCAACACGCGCGGCCAATCGCTGGGAGAAAGGTTTGTGAACGGAAAGCCGAATTTTCCCGACCCAATCGCCGCTCCGTGAACGACATGTTCGATCGCCCCGAACTCGCCGATCGTCCGCTGAACAGCGTTCGCGACTGAAGTCGTGCTTGTCACATCGACAGAGCACCCAATCGTTGGCGAACCAAACTGTTGAGCGACTTGCTGCGCGACATCAGCGACATTCGCAGCAACGTCCCAGATTGCAACGCGAACATTCTCCGCCGCGAAAGCTCGACACGTCGCGAGCCCAATACCGCTCGCGCCGCCGGTGACGACGACTGTCTGTCCTTGAAGGTGCAAATTCATGTGAGGAGCCCTGAGTGAGAGAAATCGCATTTCACAGATCAGCCGCCATGCTCAAAAAGCACGGCAATGGCTGTCCCGGCTGAGGCTAGATGGTGTGTGCCTGCGGCTTGGAAGAAAAGGCATAGCGTTAGCGAATGTCGGTTTCGATCTGCACGTCCGGCCGCGCGGCGCGGAACTTGGCGAGACCGGACGCCGTGACTTGTGTGCGGAACAACGCCACCTGTTTCAGCGATGAGTGATTGGCCAACTGAGCCAGCCCTTCGTCAGTCAGCGGCACGGACTGGAACTTGATCGATGTCAGGCGGTCGAGCTTCGACAGTTCGACCAAACCCGCCGACTCAACATGGTCGAAGGAACCCAATGTCAGACTTTCGATCTGCCGGAATCTCGCAATCCGCGTGAGGAGATTTGTCGTCAGCGATACGTAAATCGTTGCGTTTCCAATGATTGCCATTGTTTGAAGTTTCGGAAACTGCGAGACATCGAACGAAGCGTCAGGAAAGCAATCGGCGGCGACCTGAAAAAACGACAGATTGGGCAACAGTTGCAAGTTCTCAACACCCTTAGCTGTCTGTCGTACGCCGATCGACAAAAAATTCCAACGCGGATCGTTGGCAAGTAGCTCTAATCCTTCGTCCGAGACTTTCGTCGCGTTGACCATCAACTCGGACAACTTGGGAGCGGCGAGCAGACGCTGCAGTCCTTCGTTGGTGATCGGCGTATTTCCCAAGTCGAGGTGGACGAGTTCTCGCATCTGCATGAGCAAATCCACCGCCGCATCCGTGATCGACGACATTGGTTGTGTACTGAGGACAATCCAGACGGTTTCCGATCAACCACGTCTGAACGCCTGACAAAAATCTTTGCATCAACATGATGGACTCCAGAGATTGGGGAAGAAGTTGTCGTTGGCCACCACGCGGTGATGGCCCTCACACACCAAATGCGGAATTCGCCCCACTCGCCGACAAGATTCTGGAAAATTCGGAAAAGAAATTCCTCAGATTGGTCAAAGCCGCGGCAAACAAACGAAAAAAGCCCGCTGCTGGAGCAACGGGCGTTGGTGATTCTGTATTTACTGGCGCGGTCAAAGTTCGGAATCAAACGTCTGCCTGCGCTCGTCGTGCTGTTTGGGTGCTCGAACTACTTGCTGGCTGCTGGAGCCGTCCGCTGGGCCAAAAAATCTCGCACGGTTGAGACGACTTCGTCCGCTGCGTCCTCGAAGACGTAATGGCCAGCGTCAGGAATCACGTGCGATTCGGCTTGCGGAAAGCGGTGTTGAAACTCTTTCAAGAAATCGAGTGTGAAGCACCAGTCCTGTGCGCCCCAGAGCAACAACATCGGCCGGTCGGTCAACTGCGACAAGCCATCTTCGATCTGCACCAGTTTCGCGTAACTTGGATGTGAGGGCTTCAACGGGATGTCCTGTACGAATCGCAGAACGGCGACACGGTTGGCCCACGAGTCATACGGGGCGAGCAATCCCCGCCGTGTTGTGGCCGACAGCGGTTGTCGTGTGACAGCCATCGTTAGTGCCGCTCGGCTGAAGCCATTGAAAGCTCGCAGTGCAATCGCTCCCAAGACTGGAATCCGACAGACGGCGATGCGCAACGGAATCTGTTTCGAGCGGAATGCCCCCGTGTTGAGCAACACGAATCGCTGGAATCGATCCGGCACTTCGCCCGCCGCTCCCATGCCGATGCAGCCGCCCCAATCGTGTCCGACCAGCGTGACGTTGTGCAGATCGAGCGTCTCGATCAGTCGCCGTAAGTTTGCAACGTGTTGTTCCAGGCGATACGGATAATCCTGCGGCTTGTCGGACAGGCCACAGCCGATGTGGTCGATGGCGATCACTCGCCGTTCGCGCGATTGATCGGCGATGAGTCGCCGCCAGATAAAACTCCAGGTCGGATTGCCATGCACGCAGAGGATCGTTTCCGCGTCACGCGGATTTTTTCCCGCGTCACGCGGACCTTCATCGATGTAGTGCATCCGGACGCCATCGAGATTGAGCCAATGTGATTCAAAAGGATATTCATCAGCGAATCCGTCGCGAGAAATTAGCATCGAGTTCAGCAGCCTTTGATGTCGGAAGACGAGTTTTCTAAACGTAGGGCAGGCGGTTCGCCTGCTCCGATTTGCTTGTGAAAATCACAGGCGAGCCGCTCGTGCTACGAGTTTTCAGCAGTGTGTTAAGCCCAATACGTCCGGTCCAGTGATCGGTAGTTGATGGCCTCGTTAAGGTGTTCGAGCTTGATCGTGTCCGACTGCACGAGGTCAGCCAGCGTGCGGGCAACTCGCAGGATTTTGTCGTGGGCACGGGCGGAGAATCCCATCTCTTCCATCGCTTGCTTGAGCAGAGTCTCGGCATCGGATTCGAGCTTGCAGAATTGTCGTACCTGCCGAGTCGACATCTTGCCGTTGACCATGTTGGGCGTGTCGCGAAAACGCTGCTGCTGAATTTCGCGAGCGGCGAGAACCTGTTCTTTCATCGTCGCGCTCGTCGTGCCGACGCGGCCATCAGATAATTCGCGAAACGGCACGGCGGGGACATCGACGTGGATGTCGATGCGATCAAGCAGTGGCCCGCTGATCTTGGCCATGTAGCGTTCGATTTGGATTGGACCACATTGGCAATTCCGCTTTGGGTCACCTCGATAGCCGCACGGGCAAGGGTTCATTGCGGCGATCAATTGCAAGTTGGCGGGAAACGTGACGCTTCCCATCGCGCGGCTAATCGTCACGTTGTTCTCTTCGAGCGGTTGACGCAACACTTCCAGAGTGCGGCGATTGAATTCCGGCAACTCGTCCAGAAACAATACTCCGTTGTGAGCCAGACTAATCTCGCCTGGAGTCGGCGTGCTGCCACCACCAACCAGTCCTGCTTCACTAATCGTGTGATGCGGCGAACGAAACGGGCGTTGGAGAACCAACGACTGCCCGCGATCCAGTCGCCCCACCACCGAATAGATGCGAGTCGTTTCCAGACTTTCTTCCGGATTGAGCTGCGGCAAAATCGTGACGAGTCGCCGAGCCAACAACGTCTTTCCGGTTCCCGGCGAGCCGATCATCAGCAGATGATGTCGACCTGCTGCGGCAACGGTGACTGCTCGCTTGGCTGACTCTTGGCCCTTCACGTCGGAGTAATCAATGTCGTAGTGCCCAAACGCTTCGACTGCCTGTTGCCAACTGAAGTCCGCCGGTTCAATGTCCAACTGCCCGGAGAAAAAGCCAACCGCTTCCGTGAGTGAACCGATCGGGATGACTTGAATGCCGTCAACGACCGACGCCTCCGGCACGTTATCTAACGGCACCAGCAACCCGATCTTTCCTTGTTCCCGTGCGGCCAATGCCATCGACAACACACCGCGTACCGGTCGCGTCGTTCCATCCAATGCAAGCTCACCGACTGCTCCGTATTTCATCAGTCGCTCATGCGGCAGTTGTCCGCACGCAGCAATGATTCCGACCGCAATCGGGAGATCAAAACACGCTCCTTCTTTTGGTAACTCCGCCGGAGAGAGATTGATGACCACGCGGTCGATCGGTCGTGAGTAACCGCTATTCACCAACGCCCGCTCAACGCGATGAGTACTCTCCTTCACGGCCATTTCAGCCATGCCGACGAGCGTGACCTTCGGCAACGCACACGGGGAGATATCGACTTCCACCTCAACTGGTTTCGCCTCAATGCCGACCAACGAATACGAAAACAATTTTGCCAGCATCCAAAGCTCCCGTGTCCGGGCAATTCACAAAAAAGGTTGCTCCTGACGCACGAAGAGCATATCGGTGCCTGTTGTCGGTTGCACAGTCAACGATGTGGTGACGCTTCGGGAACGCTGATTTGCGATTAGACTACACGTCAACGAAATTGACACACCTCAACAAGTCCGTTTCATAATTGTCTCGCTTTGGAAATTCACAACATGACTGCCTTCAGTGCGAATTTGAACAAAGTCGCGTTGCTACGTAATACACGCGACAACGGAATTCCGGACATCGTTCATTTTGGGCGACTCTGCATCGCGGCGGGGGCGGCGGGAATCACAGTTCATCCGCGGCCTGATGAGCGGCATACTCGACCGAGCGACGTTTACGCTTTGCGGAAACTGACTCGCGAGTTGAACGTGGAGTTCAATATCGAAGGTTATCCGACTGACGAGTTTCTGCGCCTTGTGCTTGAAATCCGACCGGAACAATGCACGCTGGTTCCGGATGCTCCCGATCAAAAGACGTCCGATCATGGCTGGGACGTTGTGGCTCAAGCTGATCTGCTAAAGCGTGTCATTTCACCTCTGGCCGCTGTGGGAATTCGCGTTTCGGTCTTTATGGACCCCGCTCCCGAATTAATGCCGCTGGTTCCCTCAACTGGTGCCCATCGCATTGAGCTTTATACGGAGCCGTATGCGACGGCGTTCGCGACACCCAATCAAACCGCGTCACTCGATCAATACACGGTGTCAGCGGAAGCCGCTCGGCGTGGGGGGTTGGGAGTCAACGCGGGGCACGATCTGAATCTCGATAACCTCGGCCCGTTTCTAGAAGCGGTTCCACATGTGGAAGAAGTTTCGATCGGCCACGCGCTGATTGCCGACGCTCTGGAACTTGGAATGTCTGAAGCGGTGCGTCGGTACGTGGCAATTTGCCGGTAAAAGTTTCATTGGAAGATGGATACTCTTGCCCGTCATCTTCTCGCAGGGATCGCTTCTACTTCTCTTCATGCACGAATACAGACGGGCAAGAGTGCCTATCCTCCGAAATTGCGATCAGGCGGGTTGAGCATTTCCCGTCTGCAAAAGCACTTGCTTCGCGGCCTGCCGTTCGGACCAGAACGAGTACGCGACCAACATGCCAGTTCCAGTCACCAGAAAGACGTCGGCGTAGTTGAACACCGGCCACGACCATGAAGACGTGCTGGATTTGAACGTGAAGAGCAAGAAGTCTCGCACCGCAAGGTATGGTTTGCCGGTCTTGGCGTTAATGTAGCCATGCCAGCCCAACCGGTCATACAAGTTTCCGAGCGTTCCGCCGAGCACCAAACAGAGCGCGAACGTCAACCAATTGCTCCGGCCTGCCGGTGTCTTCAGTAACACGAACAAGATGACGAACACCGCCACGACGCTGAGTGCCGCGAACAACCATGCGTATCCCTGTCCAACTCCCCACAGCGCTCCTTCGTTGAAGCTCGTGTAGAGACAGAATGTCGAGAGCTCGCCCAGCCAGTC
>JAPLNX010000505.1 GCA_026400935.1 Planctomycetia bacterium
ACTGGTTCTGCGAACCGAAAGCCTCGCTCACTGACAACTCCACCGCCCAACACTCATCGCCGACGACGTCGGACACGCTCGGAGTGTGCGCTCGCAAAAGCGACAAATTCGCGATCGCAGTTGCTTGTTTGAGGATTAGTGGTTCAATACGACAGAATGCTCGCAGTGTCGCAGGCTGCACGCGATCAAACGCACCGACGAGGTAGTGATGATTACACTCACCTTGTCGAAGCGTGCCGAAGACAAAAAGAGGAAGCTGCGACATCGTGCGACTCGGTATTGTTGAAACTCAGCGGACTGTCACGTCCGCTTCATGAACTCGCAACTCTTTGGAGATTCGTTGGAAGTCCTTTCGAAGTTCTCGAAACTTCTGAAATGACTGCTGAAATTTTTCCTGGGACGAAAACAAGAGATTGCTCACCGACTTCGTGCTTTGCTGAACGCCACGATTGAGCTGAACGACGTCATCTTCCAGGCGATCTCGCAAATGATCCATCATCTGCTGTCCGCTGGCGTGCAGTTCTATCATCAAACGTCGCAGTAATTGCCGGTCACTCTGACGCTCTTCATCGGTCAGTGTTTTCGGACGAATCTCTGCGGGGGCTTGCTTCATCGGTGATTCAGCAACGAGCCTGCCGAAGGGGTTGAAGTTCGCGACCGCCTTACTCTGAGCCTCTTCGGCACGAGCCAGTCCGCGTTGTGCTCGTTCGAACTCCGGATTCAGTTCGAGAGCCTTCTTGTACTGTTCGATCGCCGCTTTGGGGTTATTCATTTCCAACAAGACGTTGCCTAGATTTTGCAACGCATCGAGCATGCGAGGATTGAGACGCAACGCTTCTTTATAGGCATTTACCGACATCGGAAATTGTTTGAGTCCGCGGTAGGCGATACCCAAGTTGTAATACGCCTCAATCGCCTTCCCATCTTTGGCGACCGCCTTCTTGAGAATTTCAGCCGCTTTCTGAAAGTCCTCTTTGCGGTTGTAGACCGCGCCCATATTGACGAGCACGCTCGCGTTCATCGGCTGCAACTGGGCCACACGACTGAAATGCTCGATAGCTAACTCGTATTGCTTGAGGACGAAATGTGCCATCGCTAGCGCATCGTGAACTTCAGCCTGATCGGGGTCGTGCTTAAGCACTCGTTCAAAATACGAAATCGCTTCTTGATATTTTCGATCACGGAATAATTGCCGACCTTCCTTGAACAACGCTTCGAGATCTGGAGCCGCCATGAGCAATTCCTCCGTCAACGTCCTTGTTGACCGCGATAAAACTGACTTGTCCGAGGCCACAACTGAGGGCAGAGACTATCACTGAAACCGCTTATCGGCCAATCCTATTCTTTCGTCCCGGAGGGGTCGATTGCGGAAGATTCATTCGTAGAGTCTTTGAGACCATCTGCATCACAACTTTCCTCGGCCAACTCAAACAAGTCCAAGACATCAAGCATCCGAGGCTCAGTTGAAGCTTCCCAGGTGAGGCTTTTGGAGATGCGTTCCATCAGCGATTGAGTTTCTTCAAGTTCAATGTCCGCACCTTGATAAAACACCAACAGCGTTCCACCAGGGATGACTGCCGCTCGAATAAACGCGCTCCCGATGAGTTCGTGACAAACGAAATCGGCATCACGAGCCACCGCCGACAGTTCACCCAAGCGATCCTCGTTCGTGTAGACATCGACGTCCGAGTAATCCTCGCGCAGCGCGTCGATGACGGTTTCCACGACGCGGTACGGATCGGGCCGATCAAAGATCAACGTTAATGACCAAAAGGATGTTTCCGGACTGTTGACCGTGACCGTGATTTCATCGGCTGCGGATTGCTCGTGCAGAATCCAATCCTCAGGATATTCAAAGTGCAGGCCATGACGTTCAAAGACGCGGTTCATGAAGTCTTCCGTGGGTCTTGAGACCCCCTGAGGGTTCGATTAAGGTAGTTGCCGTGACGTGGCAAATTGGATTGTGACCGAACACTAAACTCAAGGCCCTCGATCATCACGATTCGGTGGCCTTTCTTTGTTGGCTAATTGAGGAGAAAAAGATGGCAACAACGCGTGCCGAAGAAGTCGCCGAGCTTTTGTGGGAGTTGAAGCGAGCGTCCAAGCTGGCAAAGTACACCATTGTCGCCAAACGAGCTGGTTTTAGCGCCGGTGTGAATGGCAAGGCGATGGAAACGACGCTGCGAACAGTCCGTCGCGATTGGCCGCACCTGCAATGGTGGCGAACGATTTCCGACTCGATCATGATCGACAAGGATTCTGAGCAAGCAAAGAAGCTCGCCGAAGCGGGGATCGAATTGAAGTCTGGTAAAGATAATCTAGTGACGCTGGCCACTCCCGAAGAACTGCTCATGGAATGGCCCGAAGAAGTTACTCCAATTCCGGCGACACCAGAAGCCGATGAGAGTTAGCTGACTGGTCGAGATTTCTCGACTTGATGTCTATCAATCAAACAAGCCCGGCAAATTGCCGGGCTTGTTTGATTGATAGCGATAGGCTGTCGTCTTTGGCCTGCCGATTTACTGAACAACTCCGGCGTAGCATTCTGCCGCTTTGGCGAGATTGCCGCTGCGTTCGTAGGCCGTCCCCATGAGTCGCAAAACAGAGGCTCGATTGACCTCACGACGCAGCAATTCGTGACAGATGGAGATGCAGTCCTGCTCGCGATGTTGAGAGAGTTCCCATTGAGCGACGCAGAGTGCGGCTTTGTCAGGCCAGATAGAGTGCTTCGCTTCACGAACATCCGTCAACAACGCCAGCCCGGGTTGTTCTTCCCCAACGGAGAGCAAGTATTCCCCAAGCGAAAGTTTCATCTCAGACGCAAACGGCTCGCGGACGCTATTCGTTAAGGCGCGTGAGTAAACCTCAGCCATTTGCTCGCCCAAATCCACTTCGCGATACGCTCGGCCAATCAGCGTGCGACCGCAGTCTCCGAGCCACGGCGAGTCTGGATTCAAGTTCGCCAAAGCACGCAACAAGAAGAGCGTTTCTCGGTCGCGAGCTTCAGCAGAGTCCATCGTCTCCAGACGGGCGAGTGCCACGACAAGCCCGCCGAGTGTTCGCGCCCCCTCGGTCGTGATCCGGTCACGTCGTTGGAACATCAGCTTGGCCGCGACATCTTGCTGGCGAGCTTGCAAGAAGGCCATTCCCATGAAAGCGGTGGCCCAGCTTCTTTCATCTTCGGTTTTGGAAACATCGGCCGCGCGTTTCAAATCGAACGCGGCCTGTTCGACGTTTCCCAATGCGATGGCCGCTCGGCCACGCAAGATTAACGCGGCAACAACCAAGTCGTGTCCGGGAGCACCGTCCACCACTTGACCAAGTGACTTAACAGTGGCAAACAGATCATCTCGCTGAAAGTGGACCACACCGCTGTTGTACGCCGCAATGAGCGACACAGTGTCTGACGATTTAGACATCGCCATTTCGTAACGCATCGCGGCAGTTTCAAAATCACCACGTTGATGAGCGAAGTGTCCCCAAGCCAATTTCGCGTGTCCGATCAGGCGATGTTGTGGTGAAGCAGCAATTTGTTGCTCTAAGAATTGTTCGGCCTCAGCCGCATTCGTCACCGAAGTGAAATCTTGCTGGCGATCTGAGCCTGACTTTGACTCGCTCGCTTCTGGGCCAGGATCGGATGCGGAATCAGAAGTTGTCGTAATCTGCACACCGACGTCGTTCGGATCGAACGACGAAATTCCCTTCCAGGCGATCTCCGACAATGGAAAAATCGGTGTCGGAGTTTCCAGTGCAGTGTGATCAGTCGCGTTGTCGAGCAACCATGTCATCGCGAAATAAAAGCGAGCGTCTTGACCGACCTCCGCAGGAACCGGTCTCTTTTCCAAGGCGGATTCCAGAAGTTGTCGCAGCACAGCACGAGCATGTTGCGGCCCTTGTTTGGCCAGCCAAATGCGACTTTGAGCCAACAATGCGGCTGGCTGAAACGGAGAATGATCGCGTCCGGAGAGTTCACGGAACTCGGTTAGTGCCTCATCCCTTTGACCAAGCGCTTCGCGGCAGAGCGCAATCTTGAACGCGATTTCTTCGGAGTGTCGCAAGGACTCGACGGTTTCGTTCGATTGGTAGAGTTGTAGCGCGAGTCGGAATTCTCTGGCTCGAAAGTATTCGTCTGCCTGATGTCGGTTTCGTCGTGTTTGCTCGACGGCAGCGGCATCATCGCGGACCGGGATCACTGTGTGTTTTGAAGTTGTTTTAGCTGCTAAAGCGGCGGTATTGGCTGCTTGGCGAGCCACTCCGATACCCAGCCCGATCGGCAATGTCGCGGCAACGGCTAAGGCGATTCCGAACAACAGCGAAGCACGACGTGGAGTTTCAGGAACTGCGGTGGAAGCAACGACTTCACCTACAGGTGCAGCCGGTGGCGTGACAACTGCCGATGTGACCGGTAGTGCCTTGGGAGCAACATGTGCCGGAGCTTTCGGTGTCGCAGCGTGATTCGGTGATGAGTGAGCGTGAGCGGACATGTTGACCTTGACCCATATTTAGTACCGGGCAACTATGCCCCGCTTTTTCAACAAAGCAACTGGTTTGAAAAGTCGCCGCTCAGAATTCGAGGCGGTGAAGTGACACAGATTGAGGACGGGAGATTGCGATGCGCATTGATGGCGAATCCTATGGATCACCGCTTTTCGGTCGCCGACCGGTTCGTCCGGGGGCGGCTGGTGGCAGTCGGCGTGCCTCGTCTTCCGCACAGCCTTCGTCTTCATCGGCGACGAGCTCATCGCGCGAGAACTCGGAACTGAAGGCCCAACTGCAAGAGCTTCCCGAAGTCCGTGCGGATGTTTTAGAAGATGTCCGTCAGCGATTGCATCGCGGCGAGTTGCTCACCCGAGAAGCAGCAGAGGCGACCGCAACGGCGATCCTTTCCGACTTGCAAGCATTCTTACGCCTGTAGCGGTGTTTCCTAATCGCCATTTCTTGCTCCGGCAATTTTCACTCACTTGTCCCCCGTTGCGACACAAGTCTCATGTCGCTGCTTCGATTCCTGATTCGTGTCGTCGGATCTTTGAGGGCTCGAAGTTTCGGGAGTCTTGAGCATGCTGAGTTTTTTCCGCAGCCGTGGTTACTTTGAAAGTCTGTGGACCAGCCTAAAAACATCGTCGCTACGCAAACGCAGCAAGCGACGACACGTATCGCACCTCACATTCGGTGGCCGCACCCCTGAAACCGCGGAATATCTCGAAGATCGATGCTTGCCCGCATTCGGTGTCGCCTTCTCAGCGGGGGTTTTGACACTCACCGGAACTGCAGCAGCCGATAACGTCGAGGTCACTGCCGGTGTTTCATCAACAACAGTCAAGGTAGGCGGCAAGCTCTACACGACAATCTCGTCGGCAAACAGCAGCAACCTGACTTCGGTGAGTTTTAATGGCGGCGCTGCCGCCGACTCCTTAAAGGTCACCGGCACCGATGGCGACCTTGCGGTAACTCTGACCGCCGCCGAATCCGTGGCTGCCACAACTGCCGCGACAAAAAACCTCACAATTACTTCGAACGGCGCTACAGCCCTTGGCGTTATCACTGTCGGCGGCGACTTATCTGTAACACCATCAGGCGTGGTGACGAATACAGGTAAGTTGACGGTGACTGGGACGACGACGATTTCTGGTGGAGCGAATGATATTACGTTGGGGACGTCGACCAACGCCTTCACGGCCGCGTTAATTCTGAGCGGTAAGAACGTCACTGTGGCCGCCAC
>JAPLNX010000420.1 GCA_026400935.1 Planctomycetia bacterium
ACCTACACCGGCAAACCGACACAATCGCAGCCCGTAGCTCGGTTCTGCCCACCGCACCGGCGCATCACCCGCACCACAAAAATCCAACAAGCCGCACTCCAAATCTAATGGCAGGTTATTTCTTGGTCGTGGCACTAGTTTGATCGTGATCGAGTCTTCATGGTTGGAACTCATTGGTTTTCTCCAAAGGGAATGAGAAATTCCGCATGGCGGATCATGACGGAGCTTTGATCCAGCACGATGCCGAACGCTCCGTGCTGCGCGGATTCGGGAAACAAGGGATCGAGCATTCCGGCAACCAAGTCCGGAATCTCCTGACCATTCCAACGAACCGATGACAGTCGGCCATCAAAAACTTTCACACGGAGTGTGATGTCATTGCCGCCGAGACTGGGAATCTCCGCAAATGCGCGTGTTTGACCACTCAAGATCAATTTGGGATCGGTTACTTGGCGGACGACCTGAACTCGATTGAGAAAAGCACGCTGTCCCTTTCGATCGCGTGGGCACATCAATTCGATGCTTTGATAACTCTGCACGGGAACTCCATCTCGTATTTCGTCGTGCAAACCTAGAAACAACCCAACATTCCCAACCCAAGGGGACTGATGCAGATCGAATTGGATTTCAAAATCACCCGAGGTGTCGCCCAGCTTCAAGAGGGCACTGCCGCCACACGTCACCCACAGTTCGCGCGAGACGGGATCATGGCGGCAGTCCGAGTTACGCGCGTCAGCCGGCCAAAACAAACGCTCCGGTTCCTGATGCAATAGTGGGAACCACTTCCCTGGAATTGGTTGAGGAATTCGTACATCCGTGATTTTATCGGGACTGGAGGACTTCAATGGCGTATGCGGCTCGGTGTGCGAAGAACTTTCAGGCCACCAACGAGAGGCACTCACCACCATTGTGGTCAGCAGAATCAGAAGTGCGCCGGTGGCGACAGTTTAGAACTTGCGCGATCGCCAAACGCTCGTCGGAATAATTTTCGGAGCCGCCAGCAACTGCCTCAGCCGAGCTGCCAACTCGGCTGCGGACGTCCACCGTTCCGCGATGTTTTTCCGCAAGCACCGCAAACAAATTTCTTCCAACTCGATGGAAACCGACTCGTCGATTTGCCGTATTGGCTTGGGTTCGCGATGCTGAATTTCGTCACATAATTCACTCAAGTCTCGTCCTGAAAACGGACGGCGGCGGGCCAGCAGTTCGTACAGAACCACGCCGAGACTCCAAATATCCGTGCGACCGTCGAGATATTGCGTCTCACCACGAATTTGTTCCGGCGACATGTACTGCGGCGAACCGGCGACTTCGCCGGCCATCTCACGTTGCGAGTGCTCATCCACGGCCAAGCCAAAGTCGGTCACATGCGGATGACCTGCGGCGTCCAACAAGATATTCGGTGGCTTCAAATCACGGTGAATCAATCCGTGTTTGTGCGCGGCATGAACGGCATCGGCCACAGCCACCATGACCGTGACGGCCTCGGATGACGACAGGGGCTGACGCTTCATCCGCTCGGCGAGTGATTCGCCGACGATTAATTCAAACACGACGAACGGATTCCCTTCCGCGTCGCTGCCCGAATCAAACACCGTCACGAGGTGCGGATGCTTCAATTTTGCGACGGCCCGGGCCTCTTCCAAAAAACGCTGGCGACCGCTCGTCCCCTCAAATCGGTCGCGCCGCGCGAGCTTGATAGCCACGCTCCGCTGCAAGACTTCATCCCAAGCTTCGTAGACCGCACCAAAACCACCGACACCCAACAGGGATCGAAACTCGTAGCGATCTTGCAATCGACTAGGCAGGTTCAAGTCAGAATCGCCCAAGCTTTTTCCAGCGGAGAAAGACGACGTTGTCGTCATACTCACGCCGGCAGCCCCAACGGAGGCAGCGCGACGGGACTCCGTATCGGGCGTGGCCACACCGGTGAGGACATCAGCACCCACGAAATTGCCCTGCGCCGGAGCTTGGCAACTGTCTCTGGTCACGTCACCAACTCCCGTCGTTCACAACCCTAGCCCAAGCCAATCAAAATAATCCAAAGAGCCATACGAACACGACGCGCAAGAAAACAATTCTGACTCACGGCACCATCAAAAATCATTCCCACCTTGCCGTGAACTGTTGGAGTCAACTTACGTAGGTGCCCACTGAATTACAAGCGGCGGAACTGAGCATCGAACGGCGAACGGCGTTGCCATTTGTCAAACCTCACACCCCGCGAGTTCAAGATCAGAATTAAGTTAATCGAGGTGTTTTGGTGGTCCACCCCAATTCACTTGATCGAATTCAAATACGCCAGCACGTCGGCCATTGCGGCGACGTCGAGCTGTTTCTCCAAGCCTTCTGGCATGAATGACAAACCGGTGCTTTTGAGTTCGTCGATGTTGACTCGCAGGATCGTTTCGCTGGTGTTGTCAGGCTTGCGGAGCGTCAGGCTGTTGGCGGTTTCAGTGGCGATCATGCCGGTCAGAGTGCGGCCGCTGTCGAGTTGGACAACGTAGTTCAAGAACTGCGGCTTTACCTCGCGATTCGGGTCGAGAATGTTGAGCAGCACGGCAGCGTTACCTCGGTCGCGGATCGCGTTGAGTTCGGCACCGACCGACTCGCCAAAACCTTCGAGCTTGTGACACGCCGCGCACGTCTTGCGGAAGTGCGTGCGACCGCGATCGACGTCTCCTTTCAATTCGAGGGACATCTGATACGCATCGACGACTTCCTGCCGCCGCGCGAGTGCTGAGCCGGCAAACAGTTTTACGGCGCGAGCCCGAATGACGGCATCACTGTGCTTCTGAAGCAACACGACGCGAGCCGGATCTAGGTCGGCACGGTCGATCGTTTGTTGCTCGACGGCATCCAGAAACGCGACAATCCACTTCGGCCGAGAGAGTAGCGTTTCGATCGCGGTCGCTCGCAACTGGGGCGTCTGCGCCGACCAAGCGGTGATGACCAAAGGCGGGACGTCCGGGCTGTCGAACCGAGTGAGTGTTTCCAGGACAGCCGCTTGCACCGGCTGCGGCTGACGCGATTGCAGCAAATCGGCGAAAAGGGTTTTCATTTCAGCGAGGTTCGCGGTGGCGAGCGTCCGCACGGCAGCCGCTCGATCCGCCGGAGCTTTCTTCTCATCGCGAGCCACGACCTGAGCGTCGCGAATCATTGCGTTGAGAATTTCAGTGGCCTTACCTCCGGTTGCACCAGCTAGCAGTTCGCGGACAGCCGGTTGCTTGCTGACCAGATTCTTCACGAGTTCTTCGGCGAGCGACTTCTCATCGGCTGAGAGGCTGTCGAGTTGCCGCACGAACAGAGCGAGGTCGTCCTTCTCATTCGCGGCTCCAATTTGAGAGGCGATGGCGCTCAGCAGCGTTCGGACGTGAGCGTTCTTGCGGGCCTCGTGGTCGGAGAGCAGCGCGGCCAAGAACTCACCACGGCGATTGCCGACCGAACTAAGGATTGCCAATTGCATCCACGAATCCGCACCGTCTCGCACGGCGAGCTTTTTCAGAGTCTGCGTGGCCGCCTCGCCATTGAAGGCTCCGAGTGTGAAGGCGGTTTGGTAGCGGACTCGTAAGTCGGAATCGTCCGCGAGCGGCAGCACTGACTCGCGGACTTCGGCTTGATCGGCAAATCGTTCGGCCAGACGAAGCGCATGCTCGCGGCCTTTGGGATCGTCCGACTTCAACGCGGCCATCACCGACGACGGCTCGAGCGCTGACAGCGCGTGCAACGAGTACATCGCCATCACTCGCGCGAGAGCGGACTTCGACGTCAACGCCATTTGTCGTAGAGGTTCAATCGCGGCCCGGTCCAGCCGCTGATAGATCAGCCGCGACGCGGTGTCGCGATGCCAGCCGTTGGAATGCTCGAAGAGTTTGACCAACTCGGTGGTCGGCAAGTCGCCGACTCGCGGAGCGGGCTTGAATTGGAATCCGTTGGGAGCGATGCGATAGATGCGGCCTTTGTCCGCACCGGCGCTGGGGTCCATGTGCTTCAGAATCTGCGGGGCCAGGAACGCGGCACCTTCGATCAACTCGCGGTACATGTCGATCACATACAGCGTCCCGTCGGGAGCGTTCGCGAACTGCACCGGCCGGAACCAATTGTCGGTTGAGGCGAGGAACTCGGCGTCTGTGTCAGCTCGATGAGCGGTCAGGCCGACGCCGTTGGATTCGAGTCGTGCTCGATACACGAGATTGTTCGCAACCTCGCCGACGAAGAGTTGACCGCGATACTCGGCCGGCCAGGCATCGCCGCGATAGACGGTGATGCCGGTCGCTCCGGTGAAGAAGCCGGACGGCGTGCCTCCTTCGTCCGATCCGGGAATAACTCCCTTCTTTCGCAACCGAGTCCGCAGCACTCGCCACGGTTCGACGTCGCTGATCCGCATCAGCTTCGTGAACTTTCCTTCGGGAGCGATGTTGATCGCGGCGGCGGGAGCTTGCAGGTACGGATTCCGCGCGAGGTATTGGCCGTCGTACATGAGGAGATGCACTGGTTCGCTGTTGCCGCAGACGAAAGCTCGCTGGCTCCAATCGTCGAGACTCATTCCGTGCTGACCGCCGCCGCTGGTGGCGGTAATCGCCATGGATCGCGGTTCAAGCAGCAGGTGTTGGCCGCGCACGTTGATCGCCTGACTCTTGGCGAGCGAGGCGGCGTCAACACTCGTGACCTCGCCACCATCCAAACCGGTCGGAATGTGAAACCGATTGTCGATTCGCCAGCGTATTGAATTGAGCATTCCTTCGCCGGCCTTATCCATGCCGAAGCCGGTGAAGAGTTTCTTGCGGACGTCAGCCTTGCCGTCTCCGTCCGTGTCTTTGCAAAAGAGGATGTCAGGCGCGACGCCGACCAGAATGCCGCCGTCCCAGCAAGCGACGGCCGTCGGATAGTTGAGATCATCAACGTAGACCGTCGCCTTGTCGTACCGGCCATCTCCGTTCGTATCCTCAAGCAACTTGATCGCGCCTTTGCCGTGCGGCTTCGCGCTGCCGTATTGGTTGTATTCGGGCAACTCGACAACGAAGGCTCGGCCGTATTCGTCGAAGTCCATCGCCATTGGCGAGCGGATCAGTGGCTCGCTGGCGACCAGTTCGATGTGGAGGCCACTCTTCAGTCGAAACGATTTCAACGCCTCTTCCGGTGACTTCGCTGGAATGCGCGGTAATTCGGCTGAGAAATCTTTATCGGCGCTGTCTGGCTTTTGGTCATCCGCAATCGAAATCGAAAATGCCGCAAGCAGGCCGACGATGGCAAATTGCCACAAGACCGAGTGACGTTTCATGGGGTGCCTTCGTTGAGGATCAGAGGCGAGTCATCTACTGTGAGTTCGTAGTTCCGCCTTGAGGCGGCGAGCGAGAATGACCGCCCCAAGGCGAAACTACGAACAGGCAGACTAAAGATTGAACCCCAACATGCAAGACTGGCTGAACAACATCTGCTGGCTGACCGACAGCTACAAGGTCTCGCACTTCAAGCAGTACCCGCCGGAGACTCGGCGAGTCTATTCGTACTTCGAGTCACGCTCCGGCAGCACGTACCCAGAGGTCTGCTTCTTTGGGCTGCGATACTTCCTCGAACGGTACTTGGCCGGCGAGGTCGTTACGTCCGAGAAGATCGACGCGGCAGAGTCGTTGTTTCGGCAGCACTTCGGTGGCGACGTCTTCAACCGAGCGGGTTGGCAGCACATTCTCGACAAGCATGGCGGGCGTTTGCCGATCATCATCAAGGCGGTGCCGGAAGGGACAATCGTTCCTGAAAGCAACGTGCTGATGACCGTCGAGAACACCGACAGCGAAGCCTATTGGCTGACCAATTGGTTGGAGACATTGCTCGTTCAAGTCTGGTATCCGAGCACGGTGGCAACCCAAAGCCGGGCGATGAAGCAAGTGCTGCTGCGGTTCCTCCGCGAGACGGGCGATCCGAATTTGATCGCCTTCAAACTACACGACTTCGGCTTTCGCGGCGTGACGTGTCCGGAGCAAGCGGCACTCGGCGGAGCGGCGCATCTCGTCAATTTTCAGGGGACCGACACGATTCCTGGCTTGCTGCTGGCTCGGCAGTTTTACGGCTGCGAGATGGCCGGCTTCAGCATCCCGGCCGCCGAGCACAGCACGATCACCAGTTGGGGCGAAGAGCGTGAACTCGATGCGATGCGAAACATGCTGACGCAGTATCCGACCGGACTCGTCGCATGCGTCAGCGACAGCTTCGACATCTTCCGCGCGTGCTCGGACTATTGGGGCGGAGTGCTGAAGGAAGCGGTACTGGCTCGCGATGGCGTGCTCGTGGTGCGTCCGGATTCGGGTGATCCACCAACGATCGTCGTGGAAGTGTTGCGACGATTGGGCGAAGCATTCGGCACGACAGCGAATACGAGCGGCTACCAAGTGCTGCATCCGAAGGTGCGAGTGATTCAAGGAGACGGGATCGACTTTACGATGCTCGGCAAGATTCTCTCGACGATGAAAGACGCAGGTTGGTCGGCGGACAACATCGCGTTTGGATCAGGCGGAGGCCTGCTACAAAAGCTCAATCGCGACACACAGCGGTTCGCTTTCAAGTGCTCGTCAATCATCGTTGGTGATCGCGAACGAGAAGTCTTCAAGCGACCGATCACCGATGGCGGCAAGAAATCCAAAGCAGGACGATTGAAGTTGATCCGCGATTCGCATGGCCGACTGCAAACCGTACGTGAATCGGATGCTCCCGAGTCGCCGAGCCTGCTTCAGATTGTCTTTGAAAACGGCCGCGTGATTCAAGCAGATCAGTTCGATGCAATTCGTGTTCGCGCTGCCGTGGGACTGTGATTTATTGAACGAAGCACACTACGGCGAGGCTGTAAAAAGCCTGATTGCTCGATTGGCTTCTTTGAAGATAGAACCCCGCTCCCCTCAGATCATTTCCTGACGCGGTTCGCTTAATCCGCAGCGAATCCAGCCCCTCATTCAAGCCCCTCCAATTACTTGATGGAGCGATCATTATGTCGTCCGCTCAGACTATGGTTCCGCAAGTGATGCGACACAGATGCCATTTGTTGATTGGCGTTCTGTGGTTTGCGTTTGGTTCGATCGGCTGTGCAACGCTGCCGTATCAATTTGGAACGGCAAGCGGATATCGCACATCCTCCGAGTTGCAATTCATGACCTCGTCGGAGCAGATCGAACGAGGCACGCCACACAAGGTACTCGACACGATTGGTTGGGTCTTTGCGATCCCCGACAAGATCATCCTGTGGGACCAGCGAATCGGGAATCACGACGTCGGGCCACAAACCGAGACCGCGATTGCGGACTATCTGTCGAAGAACGAGCTTTCTTCAGTCAAAGTTCGACTCAACCAATATCACCCCGGTGATGACTGGCGACGATTACGTGCGAACGAGTCTGTCGGGGCCGGTTGGCGATACACGCTTGGTACGTTGAGCGTCCTCGGCGAGACGATCATTCCGGGGCGAGTTTTCGGTGGCGACCACTACAATCCGTTTACCAACACGGTTCACCTTTACTCCGATGTTCCTTCCGTCGCGATTCACGAAGCGGGGCACTCCAAGGATTTTGCGGGGCGAACCTGGAAGGGATCGTATGCGGCGTTGTACCTGTTACCTGGCGCGCCGCTGTATCACGAAGCCAAGGCCACCAACGATGCTCTGGGCTACGTGATGACCGAAGGAGATTTGCAACAGCAACGTGAGGCTTACGAAATTCTGTATCCGGCTTACGGTACCTACATCGGAAGTGCGATCGGAGGCAGCAACGGCCTGGGCTACATCGCCGCAGTCGTAGGTGGTCACGTTGCGGGGCGGATCAACGCCAGCGACAACGAACGCTCAGCAGCACAACGCTCGTCACAGAATGCAGCCCTCAAATCTGCGGCAGTGAAACGAACGAATCCAAACTCCGAAGCGATTGGATATTCGGAACTGCCACAACAGGGGGGCGATAGCGAGAGCCAGCTAGCAGAATCGTCGATCGAAAGTCCTTAAACTTCGTAGCCCAGCATTTCAGACAGGGCGTCTCGATCTTTCGGCTTTAATAACCGCCTCATGTCACCCGGTTTGAAAAACCGGACAACCGAAGAAAAGAGCGGCTCAACGATCGACGCAGCGACTTCGATGAATTGACTGCCGCTGCGGTCATCGTCGGCAAGTGGTGTTCATGCCCGCTCGGTTGAGCGGGCAGGGGAGGGTGGTTGGCACGCTCTTCCAAGAAGGACATCAGCCGCCCTCGTAGTTGCTCGTAGTCGGGGTGCTCAAACACAGTCTGCCGGTCGCGTGGCCGAGGAAGGGTTACTTCTAAGATCTCTCCCACTCGCGCGGCCGGGCCATTGGTCATCATCACGATCCGATCCGAGAGGAAGAGCGCCTCATCGACATCATGCGTAATCATTAACGCGGTCTTGCGGTCGCTGGCCCACAGGTCGATCAGCACTTGTTGCAATTCGAGTCGCGTCAGGCTGTCGAGCATTCCGAACGGCTCATCGAGCAGCAGCATCTTCGGCGACAACGCAAACGCTCGTGCGATGCCGACTCGCTGCCGCATTCCGCCAGAGAGTTGATTCGGATGTACGTCCAACGAATCGCCGAGTCCGACAAGTTCGAGGTAATGAGCGGCGACCTCACGTTGCTCTGCACGCGATTTACCCGGTGCGACTTGCTCTACTCCGAGCGTGACATTTTGCAGCGCCGTCATCCATGGCAACAGACAGGGAGCTTGAAACACCACCCCGCGATCCGGGCCAGCATCCACGATCTCTCGTCCAGCCAAAACAATGCCACCACCGGTTGGTTGACTTAATCCGGCGATCATCGACAACACCGTCGACTTTCCACAGCCAGAATGACCGATCACCGAGACGAATTCCCCTTCGGCGACGTTGAGCGTGAAGTCCTCGACGATCACCGCAGGTGAGCCATTCGGTGTCGGATACGCCTTTTGCAGTTTCCAAATTTCGAGATATTTGTCGTTGTGCGTCATGCGTGGTCCTTTGGAGTGCGGTGTGTCAGCACCGCTTTGGATTTCTTCCATAAACTGATCCAAAGCGGGCTGACACACCGCACTCGAAATCATCCGACCGCCTGCATCGGTTCGCGGTGCGGACGTTTGCGGGCACCCTCTCCAAGTAAGTAATCGAGCACTTGCGCCTTCAGCCGTTTGAAATGAGGGTCACGTTGAATCGTCTTCCGATCGCGCGGGCGATCCAGATCTACTTCTACAGCCGGGCCGAGCGTCGCTCCGGGACCGGCACTCAACGGGATGACTCGGTCGGCCAGTAACAAGCCTTCGTCCACATCGTTGGTGATGAGCACGACCGTCTTTCGGTCGCGTTCCCAGATCTGTTCGATCTCATCCTGCAATGTCGCTCGCGTGAGCGCATCCAGCGCACTGAGTGGTTCATCGAGAAGTAGCATCTCTGGATTCATGGCGAGTGCTCTCGCGACCGAGACCCGCTGCCGCATGCCACCGGAGAGTTCGTGCGGTCGCTTACTGCGTGCGGGAGTCAGGTTGACCATAGCAATGTATTTCTCGATGTGCTCGCGACGCTTCTCTTTTGGCCAATTGGGAAAGATTTGATCGACCGCAAGTGCGATGTTGTCAAACACATTCAACCACGGCAGCAGTGAATAGTTTTGAAAGACAATCCCGCGATCGGGTCCAGGACCGACGACCTCACTGCCGTCGATGATCACGGTCCCTGCGTCCGGATGAATCAGCCCAGCGAGCAATGAGATCAACGTCGTCTTGCCCGATCCTGAATAACCGACGATCGCGACGAACTCACCTCGATCGATGTTGAGGTTCAAGTCTTTAAGCACCTCACGCCGCTGCGAACCGGCACCGTAGCCCTTCGAGACATGCTTCAGTTCAACGAACGGGAGCGACGGCATCCGGACATACTCCAACTGAGTTTTGCGAGATTGTTTCAGCGCAGGTTCGAGCAGGGTGGTCATGGGAGATCTCGCTGGGTCAGATGTTGCTTGTGGCGTACGCGGTTCGCATGCGTCACGCCTTCGCGACTTGCAGGCGACGTTCTACCACACCCATCAGGCGATCTAAGATGAAGCCAATCACGCCGATGGTCAGGATACAGAGGATGATGTGTTCGTAGATCAGACTGTTGTATTCCTGCCACAAGAAGCCGCCGACGCCGGGAGCTCCGGTCAACATTTCTGCGGCGACGATCACCAACCACGCGATGCCGAGGCTCAAGCGAAAGCCGGTGAACATGTACGGCAACGTCGCCGGTAGCAAGATTTTGAATAGCGTCTTGCTACGAGAGAGATTCAACACACGAGCCACGTTCAGAAAGTCTTGCGGGATTGCTCGCACGCCAACCGCTGTGTTGATTACCGTCGGCCACATCGAACACAACGCGATCGTAAAGAGCGCCGCCGGCTCCGATTTCTGAAACAAGACCAACCCCAACGGCAACCACGCCAGCGGCGATACCGGTCGCAGAATTTGAATGATCGGGTCGAACGTCTTCGCAAACATCTTCGACATGCCGAGCACGAAGCCCAGCGGCGTACCGATTAAGAGTGCGATCGTGTAACCCTTCGCCACCAGCAGCAGCGAGTACCACGTGAATCGCAAGATCCCTTGATCCAACTCACCTCGTTTTTCAAACGGCTTCATCAAATACGGCTGACTCACCTGCCACGTCTTCAATGGCGAAGGGAGGTTCGGAGCCCAAGTCTTGCTAGAGATGGCCCACAGCACGACGACCATTACCATCCCCGCCAAAGGCAACAGCAACCAATCTCCACGAAATTGTTTATCGTTCATGTTGAGCGTCTCAGTTCTTTCTATTTCTGATCGAGAGTCAGGCGAACTTCGACTTCTCGTTCGACGTAACGCCATTCCTCGGTTTTGCGAAGCGTGGTGACCAACTCATAGAACGCCGCTGTATCTTGCGGCGCGAATTCAAACCACGTCACGAAATCAAATGGCTCTCCGATATCTCGGCTGTGGTGAAGTCGTCGGGCAACTGCCGGGAGATACCGCAGTCCAGTCGCAATATGTGCCGAACGAGACTCGATAATTTCCCGCCGCTCGTCCTGAGGCAATTCCCACCACGCGGAAGATTTCGTGATTGGAATTAAGACCGCACACGTAGCCTCGGTACGTCCAAGAGATGGTTGAACAGCTTTCAAGGAATCCAATTCACTACGGTTTGTGTAACGCTGATTACTCACAACACCACGAAGTGCCCAAGCTGCCCCTGCTGGAGTCTGTTGTAGATCTTCGTTGATGATCTCCACGCGAGACACGGATTCCATTCCGTGGCCAACAATCGTTCTGATATCGCAAACTCGCCAAGGTCCGGTATCCCCGCCGACGAATGTAAAAAACCGATTCGACATGATTCCGCTTCTTGTTCTATTGAGCTGGGCGGAACATTCCGGGACAAAACTGTTATGCCGAAAACGTCCGAGGGGCGCCGCCACTAGGCTCGCCGAATGAGTTCTGGTCAAACTCTGGAAACGTTCATTTCAAGCTGTTGATCGCAAATGAAGTTGCGTACTTCTCTGGGTCAGCCGGATCGAAGATCCCTCCATCGAAGAATTTCTCTGGTTCGGAATTCGCGCCGCCGTGTGCGAAGCCAATTTCCTTCATCGCCTCTTCGTAGATGTCGGGACGCATGACCTGTTTGGCGATCCCTTCGTAATCGGGAGCACCCTCGACCATGCCCCAGCGGCGGAACTGTGACAGCCACCACGTCGCGTACTTGAGCTGTAAGCGTTCACGGGCACGGTAGCAGTGATGGAATTGGCTCGTGTTTGAAATGAGCCTGAACGGCGGTGACAAGGTAGTCGTAGATTGAACGGTTTTGGAGGCGGCAGGTTTCGGAGACGGTGAGGATGCGTTCGAGGAA
>JAPLNX010000601.1 GCA_026400935.1 Planctomycetia bacterium
ACTGTCAACAACTCAGCGATCGAAAAACTCGCCGGAGATAAGAGCTGGGTGTCGTCCATGACGCCCGACCTTTTACTCCAACTTCGCAATTCATGGGCAGGCCATTTTCTGACACCCACGCCTTCGGCGAATACTTACCACCCGTGCTGGATTTGTTTGTCCCGTTGGACTGGCACAGGAGGTCGCCATGCGGCATGTTCTGACGGACGAGGAATGGGAACGATTGCAACGGTTGCTGCCATCGGAGGAACCCCGGCGTGGCCGACCGTGGGTGTCTCATCGGTTGGTGGTCAGCGGCATTTTGTGGTTGCTCGCGACGGGGGTGCCGTGGCGTGATTTGCCGGAAGTGTTTGGAAAAGGAAGACCGTGTTCAATCGGTTTCGGCGCTGGGTTCGCGAGGGGGATTGGGATGACGTGCTGGCCACGTTCTATCGTCAACGAGACGCGGAAGGGCTGATTGATCGCGAGCAGTGGAACATTGATGGCAGCAACATTCGAGCTCATCGCTGTGCGACCGGCGCGACGAACAGCGATCCGTTGGAGCCGGAAGATCACGGGCTGGGATACTCGAAAGGGGGATTCGGCACGAAACTGCCTGTGGTCGTTGACGGCGGACAGTCACCTCTGAACGTGATCGGCACACCGGGACAAACTCACGAAAGCGCACAGTTCGAGACGGTGTTGGAAACCGTTCCGTTGACTCAAGGCAAAACTCGCCGGTGGCCCAAGTCGGTCGCGGGCGATAAAGGCTACAGCGGGAAGCGGAATCGCGTTTGGCTCAAACGTCGCCGTATCGAAGACGTCATCGCCAGCAAAGTGAACGAAACTCGCGATCCGAATTTCGACAAGGACAAATACCGTCGCCGCAACGTGGTCGAACGAGCCATCGGCTGGCTCAAAGAAAAACGCCGCATCGCCACTCGCTACGAAAAAAAGATTCGTCACTTCCTGGCGATGGTAAAAATCGGAATCATCCGTTGGCTGTTGAACTTAGATTTATGGGACAGTGCC
The DNA here is from genome assembly GCA_026400935.1 of Planctomycetia bacterium. Taxonomy (GTDB): domain Bacteria; phylum Planctomycetota; class Planctomycetia; order Planctomycetales; family Planctomycetaceae; genus SXKJ01. Next base: position 1,012 of record JAPLNX010000601.1, read on the forward strand.
TAGTGTGAAACATCGGAACTTGGCCTTGGAACCAACAGCCAAAAAGCGGCGGATTAACCCCGTTTTCCTGCGGGAAGGCCGAAGTTTTCGACCCTGACTACCACCGCCGAGCCGCTTGAATCACGGCTGCTCGCTCACGAGTTGTATTGCCGCAAGATCACGGCATCGCTCACCGTGTACGCAACCGTCGAAAAACCATCGAACATCATCGCATATTCAGCGTGATCCCGTACTGACTTCAGCCATGACCGGCTAAGTTTTCGAGCGCTTGCTCCATCCAAACTCGATTTGACAAAGAGCTTCCCACGCGGCTGAGGTTTTTGACTACACGAGCCGCTGGCCAATCAAAACGCGGGCGGCCCAGCTTGGTTCAAGCTGGTTGCGCAGCAGAACAAACTCCGGTTAGTCCGCCACCGACCGCTGCCCACGCCGCACACTCCAGAAAATGTCCAACATCCTCACCGGGATAATCGGTAAAGACACAAACCGGGACAGACGATAGATTCCGACTGGATGATATGAGTTCTTCCCCTGATCTGACTTTTCAAGGTTTGTCCGTCAGCCATGTTTCGTTACGCCCTTGCCACCTACATGCTAATGCTGTCGCTGACGGGGCCGAACCCGTGTTGTTGCACGTTCGCGCGGTTTGCGGCATTGGCGACGTCTTGGGCCAGGACCGGCGAAAGCCAGGGAGTGCAGTGGGCGTCATGCTGTCAGCAGCAACTCGCCAGCGACTCGGATGACAAGCAAGAGAAAGCTCCGTCGGACGGCCGATTGCCCACCGAGCGGTGCAAGTGCGTGAAGAGTTTGTGCAATGCCGTTCCGTCGCCGAACACCGACTTCACGATCGAGATGACTCGTGCGTGGTTGGATGATTTGGCTCTGAACCTCGCTGCCCCGCTGATGCGGGAGGCTGGCGACTTCTTCGCGATGGTGGGGCATCCCGATGGGACACCACCTGCGGCACGATCGGGTCGTGAGATCCGCGTCGCTCTCCATTCGTGGCAGTGCTAATCGCCACGTCGCCGATAGTTAGGCTCGACCAAGGAATGGTCGCTGCCGGCTGATTTCGGCAACTCTGTTTGGCTCAACCTCAACGAAGACCTTCCGAACGGATGACGTTTGCGCCCGTGATTGGCGGCAACGCCTGATGGGTCGCGTGTCCGGCGGTTGGTTGGTGGCTGGTTGGTCAATTGGCTTTGTGCATCGGCGCGCTGGGCGGGCCGGAAAGGATCGGATCATGGTTTCTCAAAAGGCTTGGATTGCCTGTGGCTTGGTGCTGAGTGGAATCGTTCTCGTTTCCGGCTGCGCGGATCGTAGCTCGACCTCAGCAACTTCTTCTCCAACAACAACGACTGTCGTGCCCGCATCGGCCACGACGGCGACTCCGGCCGCGAACTCCGAAGAGCACGGCCATAAGGTGGGTACTCATGGCGGGATCATGATCTCGCTGGGACGCGACAGCTATCACGCGGAAGCCGTCTTCGAGAAAGGCGCCGTGCTGCGGCTCTACACACTCGGCAAGGAAGAGTCGCGTGTGATTGATGTCGAGAAGCAAACGCTCAAAGGTTTCGTGAAGGCGGAAGGCGAATCCGAAGCGGAACAGTTCACGCTCGATTCCGAACCGCAGGACGGCGACGCCGAAGGTCGCACGTCGCAGTTTGTCGGCACGCTGCCGAAAGGACTGTGGGGTCTGAATCTCGAAGTCACGGTTCCCAACATCGTGATTTCCGGCGAGCGATTTCGCCTCGGCTTCAAGTCCACTCCCGAAGAGCACGACGAAGGGATGCCCAACAGAATCGTGGATGACGAAGAGCGACAGCTCTATCTCACGCCCGGTGGCAAGTACACGGAAGCCGACATCAAGGCCAACGGCAGCGTGACCGCGACGGCCAAGTTCAAAGGACTGAAATCGTCGCACGACATGTTTCCGAAGCCGGGCGACAAAATTTGTCCGATCACCAAGACCAAGGCCAATCCGAAATTCGTCTGGATCGTGGATGGCAAGACCTATGAGTTCTGCTGCCCGCCGTGCGTGGATGAATTCGTCAAGACGGCGAAAGCGATGCCGGACGAGATCAAGCAGCCGACGGATTACGTCAAACGACAATAACACTCCGAACGGAGTCCCATTTCCAATCAGAAAGGAATCCCATGAGTCCTCGAATTCTGTCTGTCGCGAGCGTCACGTCGCTCGCTTTGTTTCTGACCGGCTGCGGCTCGGCTCAAAACGGAACGCCGACCGCCGCTCCGAATGCACAGCACGCCGATCACGGCGCTGACAGCGAGAAGGCTGAGTGTGCAGCCGCGTTCGCAAAACTCAGTGATGAAGATCGGCCGTTGGTGGAAGCTCAAGGCTACTGCGTGGTGACGTCCGAGCCGCTCGGTTCGATGGGACCGCCGCTCAAGCTGATCGTCAACGAGCAGCCCGTCTTCGTTTGCTGCAAAGGCTGCGAGAAGAAGGCCAAGTCCAACCCGGACAAGACGCTCGCCAAGGTGGAAGAACTCAAGGCCAAGGTGAAATCGGAAAGTAGCAACTGACCTCGATACGTTCCGAAGACTCTCGCGGTCGCAGTGCCACTTTGGGGCGGTGATACTGTGACGGCGTGTGTTTCTCCTCCTCGATAATGAAAGGACATTTAATGTTGAGCCGATTCCTGTTGGTGTGGGCCGTGGTAGCGTTGAGCCCCAGCGTTCTTCTGGCGGACTCGGCTCCGCAAGTGCTGGCCGAAGGTCAGGGGCAGAACGGGCCGAAGCAACCGCAGGCATTCGTTTCGTCTGACGGGACGGTCGATGTTGTCGTTGCGGTTGGCGAGGAAATCCGCTTGAGCACTTCGCGTGATCGCGGCCTGTCGTTCACGCGAGCGTCGAGCGCGATTCATTGTCCCAACATGTCGGCGGGAATGCGGCGCGGACCGCGCGTCGTCCGTACGAAGACGGCGGTGGTCGTCACCGCCATCGGAGGCAAGCAAGGCAAGGGGCGAGACGGCGACTTGTTCGCGTGGCATTCGACCGACAACGGCGAGACGTGGTCCGAGTCGGTCATGGTCAACGACGCTCCGGATGCCGCTCGTGAAGGCTTGCACGGCATGACGGCCGGGGCGAACGGCGATGTCTGGTGCGTGTGGCTCGATCTGCGAAGTGGCAAGAGTGAAGTCGACACCGCCGTCAGCAGCGACGATGGCCAGACCTGGAAGGGCAACGTCCGCGCGTATCGTTCGCCCGATGGCAGCGTTTGCGAATGCTGTCATCCGTCGATCATCAGTGGGCCGAAGAGCGGTGTCACGGTGATGTTTCGCAACTCGCTCGGTGGACAACGCGACATGTTTCTCACGAGCAGCGACGACGGGAAGAAGTTCGCGACCGGTCGCAAGCTGGGCAAAGGAAGTTGGAAGCTCGATGCCTGTCCGATGGATGGCGGCATGTTGGCTTCCGATGGCAAAGACGGACTCATCACGGTGTGGCGACGTGACAACCAAGTCTTCGCGACGCTTGGCAACGGCGCGGCCGAGAAGCTGTTGGGACCGGATCAGCAGCCGTGGGCCGCATGGTCCGCCGCTGGGCCGATCATGGTCTGGACCGGCGGTCGCGAAGGTGCCTTGTCGATGCAGGTCGGACTCAACGGAAAGGCTCGGCAAGTCGCCGCGACCGCGCGCGATCCGGTTGTGGCGTCGAATCCGCAGAGCGATTTCGCGGTCGTCTGCTGGGAGGCCAAACAAGGCGGAAACACCACAGTCATGGCTCAAGCGGTTGCCACTTCGGCCGGAGCGGCGAAGAAGACGCGGTAATTCAAACATCACCTGCAACGACATCACTTCAGGGAGTTCTTCATGCGACTTTGGACCACACTTAGTTTGATCGCCTTCGCTGTCGGTTGTGCCGGTAAAGAAGAAGGGATACCAGCAGCGAAGGCTCCGGCCACGGATCATGGCGGCCATGCCATGCCGTCGAAAGACAGTCCTGGCTCACACGGCGAGCACGGAGGCCACGAGAACATGAAGATGAACATGGCAGCGCCGCGTAAGCTCGTAATGGGGACCGATCCTTCGCAGCCGCAGGCCGGATCACCAACGAAGCTCGTGTTGCAGATTCAGGACGACGAAGGCACGCCGATAAAGACGTTCGACCTGCTGCACGAGAAGCTCGTGCATTTGATTGTCGTGCGCGAGGGACTCGACGAGTTCGCGCATCTGCATCCGGAAGTGGACGCATCGGGACTGATCACGATCGAATATGTGTTTCCGAAGTCCGGCAAGTACCGGCTGTTCGCCGACCATCAGCCGCAGGGGAAATCTCCGGGGCTGGCGGCGGGAGAACTTGTCGTGGCCGGTGATGACGAACCGGCGGCGGCACTTGTGCCGAACGCTTCCAACGAAGTCGCAGTCGGCGAGATAAAAGCTCACGTCGCGATCACACCGGGCGAGAAGGAAACGGCGGTGCGATTCCATCTCGTCGCTGCGGACGACAAACCGGTCGGTGACTTGCAGCCGTATCTCGGAGTAATGGGGCATCTCGTCATCATCAGCGCGGACGGCCGCGAGTACGTCCACGCGCATCCGCTCAGTGAAGCCCACACGGCTCCCGATGGAGCGCTCGAGTTCGCGGCTCACTTCCCGAAGCCCGGCATTTACAAGGCGTGGGGCCAATTCCAACGCGACGGTTCGGTTTTCATCATGCCGTTCGTGTTGGAGAACAAGCAGGCCAATGGCAACTCACACAACAAGAAGGAATGAACCATGAAGACTTGGCAGCCATTGGCTGGCGGAGACGTTAGAATCCCACGAGTCGATCGACGTTGTATCCGGGGAGTTTTAGTGATGTTCGCGTTCCGTCGAATCTTGACAGTGCTGGTGATCGCCGTTCTGGCGAGCGGTGCGTTGTCATCACCGGTGTTGCGACATAGCCATGCGATGAGCGAGCACGCGGATACTCGGCATCCGGCCGTCAGTCATTCGCACGGACATTCTCATGCGCACTATCACCGCGGACGCGCACATCGGCATGGCTCTGAGGCCGAACCGGCGGTTGAGCATCTGCATGTGGTGTGGATCGGAATCGGGCTGACGTTGCCTGCGTCGTCTGATGATTCGTCTGACTGTCCCACCTTAGTGGGTGAATGGGTTCCGTTGTTGAGTGAGATGATTCCACCCCAGGCCGTGGCTGCCTCGGATGTGCTGGACCTCGACTCGTGGGCTTTTGCAGCGTCGGCGATCGCTGTCGTGACGCCTGCATGCGCGGAGCCGTTTGTTCCGCCGAAGATTTCTTGGCTGTGTGACACTGCGCGGCGAGAGCGCTCTGGTGTCCTCAACATTTAGCTCGAAAGCTCCTGTCGTGACGACTGGCGGCTGCCGGTCGTTCTCGCCCCGGTTGTGATCTGTGCGGAGTTGTTCCGTTCGGCGGCTGCGCGGTGAGGCTCGCGATTCCTCTTCTTTCAAGGGAGCTTTCCATGTTCTTTCGATCTTTCACATACGTTGTCTGTTTGACGGGCGGGTTGTTGTTTGTGGCCGGTTGCGGCGGCGCGAGTTCCACGCCAGCGACTCCGCCCAAGTCCACGACTCCGGCGAAGGATGACCATGCCGACCACAAGGACGGCGATCACAAAGAGGAAAAGGCTCACGGACACAGCCACGAGCGGGACAAGATGCTGATCGCCGATGCCGGGACATATCACTTGCTGCTGACGGCACATCTTGCGAAGGGGGGCAATGAACTCGACATCTTCATCGAGACGCCCGTCTCGAAAGACCCGCAACCAGTCGCGCTGGCGCTGGAATCGTTCGAGGCTCAGGCCACGGCAGGCGAAGGGGAGAGCCAGACGCTGACGTTTGAACCGGCTCCGCCGGAAGAACGTCCCGCAGGCGAGAAGGCCAGGACGTGTTCGCACTTTGTCGCCAAGGCTCCGTGGATGAAGCCGGAGGACGAACTGCTCGTCGTGGCCAAATTTACGGTGGATGGCAAGGAGCTTGTCGCGCGGTGGAAGAACTTCAATCCGAAGAAGTTCGCGCATCACGTCGAGTGATTTTGGGTGCGGCGAAGCCGCAACGTAACCCTGTCGCTCCGCGACAGGGTTGCCGAGCGCGCGAACAACGTGGCTTAGCGGTTGCGGTTTGATTGCAGGAACAGCGTCGAGGGAGCATTCGGCTTTCCGGTCGCGGAGCGACAGGGCTACTTTCCGAGGAGTCCAATCATGAAACGGTTTGTTTGGCCGCTACTGCTGGTGTTGTTCGCTGCGTTGGCGTTTGGGCATGAAGGGCATCAGCCGCTGCCGACGCGCGGAGTGCAAGTCGATTTGAAATCGGGAAAGATCTCGCTGAGCCGTTCGGCGCGCGAGTTGATCGACGTGCGAACGGTCGCGGCAGAGCGACGTGAGAGCACCGAGCGGCTGCGGGCGTATGCGACGGTCGTGGCTCCGTGGACGAAGTATGCGGTCGTCACGTCGCGGTTGCCAGGGCGAGTCGTCGCGTTGCACGTTCGGCCGGGTGATGTCGTCGAAGCGGGGCACCTTCTGGCTGAAGTGGACAGTCTCGATCTGCACACGCTGCGACTGGATTATCAACAGGCTCAGAACGACATCGACCTCTCACAGAAGATTCTGGCGGGACTCGAACCGGCGGCGAAGGCGGGGTCGATCCCCGGGCAGAAGCTGATCGAGGCGCAGCAGGCTCATCGACAAAACCTCAACACGCTGCAAGTGCTGCAAACCAAGGCGGTGGCGCTCAACGTAGATGAGGGAACACTGGCGACGGACGAAGAGTCGCGTCCGCTACGGTTACCGATTCGCAGCACGGTCGGCGGCGTCGTGGTTCATGCGGACTTGGCGGTTGGCAAATTCATCGAGCCAACCGAGCATCTGATGGACATCGTCGATCTCTCGACGGTGTGGGTGCGGATCGGCGTATTGGAGCAAGACTGGCATCGCGTCGCGGCAGGGCAGACCGTGCGACTGACGGTCAGCGGCCTGCCGGGTCGCGTGTTCGAGACGAAAGTGGACAAGCTCGGTTTGCTGCTCGACCCGCAGACGCATCAAAGCATCGCGTGGGCGGAACTGCCGAATTCGGACAAGTCCCCGGCGTTGCGGCCCGGTATGAACGGGCAAGCGGAATTGTCGTGGCGGGGCAAGAAGCCGGTCCTTGCCGTGCCGAGCCAAGCGGTGTTTAGCGACGGAGCCGAGCGGTATGTGCTCGTCGAAGAAGCCGCCACGAAGGAAGGCTCGGAGTATCAAAAAATCGCGGTCGTTGTTGGACGACAATCGGCGGGACACACGGAGATCATCGCCGGCAAATTGTTGCCGGATGACCGCGTCGTGACGCGTGGCGGACATGAATTGTCGAGCCTCTTCTTTCTCGGCGTGCTGCGCATCGGAGCGGAGACCGCACGCACGATCGGCCTCAAGGTCGAGCCGGCGACGCCGCGAGTCGTTGATCGCATCCTGTCGTTCGACGGTGCTTTGGACGTCCCGCCGCAACAGCGCACCACCGCGTCGTCTCAATTGAGCGGCAAGCTGGTCAACATCCGAGTCGATCGCGGTCAGTCGGTCAAAGCGGGCGAAGTGCTCGCCGAAATCGCCAGCCTCGAACTGCAAGACATCCAGTTGGAGTTGCTTCGCAATCATCTCGACAGCGAGTTATGGAGCGGCACGCTGACTCGGCTGCGCAGCGTGAGCGATTCGGTGCCGCGACGCATGGTGCTCGAAACCGAAGGCCGCGTGCGAACCCTCGAAACCAAGTCAGCCAACCTGCGACAAAAATTGCTCACGCTGGGCCTGACGGCTCGGCAGATTGAGGGCATCCTCAAGACCAAGCGGGGCGTCGATGCCTTGCCCGTGCGAGCACCAATCACCGGAGCCGTCGTGGACTTCGACCGGATGCTCGGCCAAGTCGTGCGGGCCGACGAGTCGCTGTTCGAGATTCACGACATGTCGCAAGTCCGGGTGCAAGCCTTCGTCGGCGAACGCGATTCCGCGCGTGTCCAAGTCGGCCAAACGGCGCGCATCCGGCTGGTCGCGCATCCCGACCTCGAAACCGAGGGAATCGTGACGCGCATCGGCCCCGTGGTCGGAGCCGACAGCCGCACACAAGCCGCATGGATCGAGTTCCAACAACCGCCGACCGTCTCGTTGCAACACAACATGGCCGTGCGAATCACGCTCACGACGGATCGCCCCGCGTCCTCGTTGGCCGTGCCATTGAACGCCGTTGTCCGCGATGGCCTGCGAAGTTTTGTCTTCGTGCAAAAAGCCGACGGCACGTTCGACCGCCGCCGGGTTGAACTCGGCCGAGCCGACGACCGGTTCGTCGAAATCAAAAGCGGCCTGACCTCTGGCGAAATGATCGCCACCAGCGGCGTCCCCCAAATTCAAACCGCCTACGCGGCTGTGAGATAATCAGGAAGCATCATGCTGAATGCCATCATTTCGTTCTCGCTGAAGAATCGCGTGCTGGTGCTGATCGGGGCGCTTGTGGTCATGGTTTATGGAGCCATTCAACTGGGCGAGATGCCGGTGGATGTGTTTCCCGATTTGAACCGGCCGACCGTCGCGATCATGACCGAAGCTCCCGGTCTCGCGCCGGAAGAGGTCGAGGTGCTCGTCACGCGGCCGATTGAGTTCTTGCTCAACGGCGCGACCGGCGTGCAGCGCGTGCAGTCGGCGTCGGGCATCGGGTTGTCGATTGTGTGGGTCGAGTTCGAGTGGGGCACGGACATCTTCCGCGACCGGCAGATCGTCTCCGAGAAACTGCAACTCGCCCGCGAACGATTGCCGAAGGACGCCAATCCCGTGATGGCTCCGATTTCGTCGATCATGGGCGAGATCATGCTGTTGGGCCTGCGTTCCACGGCAGAGCTGAAGTCGCCGGAAGCGCAAGCCGCGAAGGCGATGGAGATGCGGACGCTCGGCGAATTCACGCTGCGCAATCGGCTGCTGGCTGTCGAGGGCGTGTCGCAGGTCACGGTGATGGGCGGCATCTTCAAGCAGTATCAGATCGTCACGTCCCCCGCGCGGCTGGCTGCGCAGAACGTGACGCTGGATCAACTCGTGACGGCGGCGAAGAAGGCGAACGTGATTGCGGGGGGCGGCATTGTCGTGCGGTCGCCAAAGGAATCGCTGCTGCGCATCAACGGACAGAGCCTCACGCTGGAAGAGATCGAAAACACGCCGGTCCTATGGCGCGAGCCGATGCCGGTGCGGATCAAAGACGTGGCCGAAGTCCGCTTCGGCGGGCCGATCAAACGGGGAGACGGCAGCGCGTGGGTGAAGCTGGAACCCGACGTGAATGCCGCCGTTCGTGAATCGCTGCCGCACGAACAGACTGAGCCTACCGCACACGCTGAAGGTCACGACAAGGCTGGCCACAAGCACGACGACGGCGGGAAGCACGATGAAGAGCACGCGACGACGAAGATCAGCGGCGGCCCGGCGGTCATGATGACCGTGCAGAAGCAGCCCAACGCCGACACGCTGGTGCTTGACCGCAAAATCGACGAAGTGCTCGACTCGCTCCAAAAAGAGTTGCCATCGGGCGTCGTCATCGAACGCCGCATCTTCAAGCAGGCTGACTTCATTGAAGCTGCCGTCCATAATGTCACCGAAGCCGTGCGCGACGGTGCACTGTGGGTCATCGTCGTGCTGTTCCTGCTGATGGGCAACTTCCGCACGAGCCTCAGTTCGCTCACGTCGATGCCACTGTCAATTCTGCTCACGATCCTCGTGTTTCACCGATTCGGCATCACCATCAACACCATGACGCTGGGCGGGATTGCCGTCGCGATTGGCGATCTGGTGGATGACTCGATTGTGGACATCGAAAACATCTATCGCCGCTTGAAGGACAACCGGCACCTGCCGGTCGGCCAGCAACGCCCGCCGCTGGACGTGATCTACGACGCCTCGTGCGAGGTGCGGAACTCGATCGTGTACGCGACGCTGATCGTTATTCTTGTGATGTTTCCCCTGTTCTCGATGGGCGGCTTGGAAGGCCGCATGTTCGCGCCGCTGGGCGTGGCCTACATCGTCTCACTGCTTTGCTCGCTGGTCGTTTCGCTGACGTTCACGCCGGTGCTCGGTTCGTTCTTGCTGCCGAAAGCCAAACTCCTGGACGACGAAAAAGACCCGCTGTTGCTGCGGTGGTTCAAACGAGTCGATGCGGCCGTGCTGCGTTTCACGCTGCGACACGCGATGCTGATTCTGGGCTTCGTCGCGGTCCTGGTGACGCTTTCTTGCACGAGCATCTTTTGGATGGGCGGTGAGTTCCTACCGCCGTTCAACGAAGGGACTCTGACGATCAGCCTGCGCATGGAACCGGGCACGAGTCTCGACGAAAGCCAACGCATCGCCGAGCGGGTTGATCGTCTGATTCTCGACGTGCCCGAAGTCTTGTCGGTCTCGCGCCGCACGGGCCGAGCGGAACTGGACGAGCACGCCGAGGGCGTCAACTCGTCCGAGATCGACGTGCAAATGGCCGAGCACAACGTCGCGAAACCGGGCTGGGGCTGGTCCGCGTTACGATTAGTTCCGATCGCACATTTGTGGGGTTATGAGACCGTCGGCCGACCGCGTGAAGAGGTCATCGCCGACGTGCGCGACCGCATCACGGCCATCCCCGGAGCCGCCATCAATATCGGTCAGCCGATCTCGCACCGGCTGGACCACATGATGTCCGGCATTCGCGCGCAGATTGCTGTGAAAGTCTTCGGCCAAGACCTGCGCGAACTCCGCACCGCCGCCTACGACATGCAAGACCGGATGCAGTCGATTCCCGGCATCGTCGATTTGCAGATCGAGCCGCAAATCGAGATCTCGCAAATCCGCCTGCGTGTGAAACGCGACGAAGCCGCTCGCTACGGACTCGCGCCGGGCGACGTCGCCGACCTGTTGGAGACGGCTTACAAGGGTCAAGTCGTCTCGCAGGTGTTGGACGAAGACCGCTACTTCGGCCTCGTCGTCTGGTACGACGAAGCCTCGCGCAGCGATCCCGACGTCATCAACGAAACGATTCTGGAAACGCCGTCCGGCCGTCGCGTCGCGTTGGGACAAGTCGCCGAGGTGCTCGACACGACCGGCCCGAGCACGCTCAACCGCGAGCACGTTCAACGCCGCATCGTCGTCTTTTGCAATACGCAAGGCCGCGACTTGGCCAGCGTCGTGAGCGACATCAAGACAGCGCTCGCGCCGGTCGAAGAGAATCTGCGAAAACTTCCTGGCAGCTACTACCTCGAATACAGCGGCCAGTTCCAGGCTCAGCAGGAAGCCAATCGCCGACTGGCAATCCTCGGCACGCTGAGCATCCTCGGCGTGTTTTTGCTGCTCTGCAAGGCTCTCGATTCGTGGCGCGCCGCGCTGCAAGTGCTGGTCAACATTCCGCTCGCCGCGTTCGGTTCCGTGCTGACGCTGCTGATTGTCAACCACCCGACGGCCGAAGCACTCACTGCCGCGCCGTGGCGGGATTGGCCGCGCGTCTGGATCAGTGCGACCAGTCTTTCAGTCGCGCACTGGGTCGGCTTCATCACGCTGATCGGCGTCGTCAGCCGCAACGGCATCATGATGATCTCGCACTACATCCACCTGATGCAGCACGAGGGCGAAGCCTTTTCCGAACAGATGATCGTACGCGGCAGCCTGGAACGCCTCGCCCCCGTGATGATGACCGCCATGACCAGCTTCATCGGCTTGTTACCGCTGCTCTTCGGAGCGGGGCAAACCGGCAAAGAAATTCTCTACCCGCTCGCGCTGGTCGTGTTCGGCGGGATGCTGACCTCGACGATCCTCGACCAAGTCGTCACTCCAGCGTTGTTCTTCAAGTTTGGTCACAAGGTCTATGAACACTCGCCACCAACGATCGCAACAAGTTCGGAACCGGCGACAGTCGTGACGGCCTCGGCAACTCCCACCCCAACAAATACGGCCCAGTCTGAGACTGCGACGGCGACCGACCCTGCAAGATGACCTCACCCTGCTCGTCGCCAGCCCGCGCGAAGCCTGATACCGTTGGTGACATGGAATCGAATGAGTCTCCCTCAAGGACACCGTTCATGCCGCTCGTTGTCGAAGACTTCTCGAAGCTGGTCACGCGCTACAAGGCTGATCCAGAGTCGGTTTACAACATTTGGTTCATCGACAACGAGACGCGGCTCAAGGCGCTCGAAGGGACTTGGCAGATCACCGACTACGTCACGAGTTTGAAGCAACCAGAGTCCGCGGAACGCAGCGCGGCCATCAAAGAACAACGCTGGATATTCCGAGGCGACGTCTTGACCGTCGTGACGAACGGCGAAGCCCAAGAATCGGTCATCATCATTGATCCCACGCAGCCAATCAAAGCGATTGACCTCACCTCGTTCAGCATGGGCCACGATGCCCCCGCGATGGTCGGCCGCTATTCGATCGCCGGGGATACCTTGAAACTCGCCTTCTCGTTCATCGAAGCGGGTCGCCCGAAAGAGCTGACGTTGAACGGCGGCGCGCTCGCAATCATGACGTTGACGCGAACCACACCGTTCGACATGAAACTCGTGGACTCGTTCAACCTACACGCCTGGCGACAGGCATCGAAGAAACTCCAGCGATTGAGAGTGAAGTCGACGTTGATGTGGCGCGGTTCGCTCAGTGTGGGCCAACTCGAACGTGACTTTGGTCTGCCGAAAATCATCTCGCGCTGGGGCGTCATCGAATTGCCCACGTTAACGAGTGCGTCGCCGAGCACGACCGCGAGTGACGGCAGCATCCCTGCCGAAATTTGGTCAGAGATCGCAACCATCAGCCATGTGGCCATCTTCGCTCCAGCGGTGAGCGACTCATTGCTCAAGCAACTCTCGCAACACCCCGGTTTGATCGCGATCCATTGCCGAGGTGTGTGGTCGGCCACTGCGTCGAGCACCACCGACACCACCGAACTGAAGAAGTGCCCGCACTTGGTGAGCATCGGCCTCGAAGGTTCCTCAGAGACAACGGCAATCCTTCACAAGCTGACGGCACTGAGCAACCTGCGTGACTTGTCGATCAACAACGCCACCGCCTCAAACGAACTGTTGGCCGCGATCACACCCTTCAAAGAACTGGAGTCGCTGAGCCTCATCAATGCCGCAGTCGCCGACGATCACGCGGCCCAGCTCGCCAAGCTGACGAATCTCAAGATGCTTGTCCTTCAGCAAACGCCAGTGGCCGGTAACGACAAACTCAAATTGACCAGTAAAGGTCTGCAATCTCTGAAGAGCCTCAACGGCATTAAGTACCTCGACCTACAAGGCCACGGTCTCTCCCCCGAAGACGAGACCGCCTTCAAGGCGTCCCTACCCGACTGCGTAATCTTGCGATGACCGCCGAATCTTCGGCCTCGCTTGCCGCCAACTCTTCACCCGACCAGAATCGCGGTGTGTTTGTGGCTTTGAATTCTCAAACTGACAATCTGAAAACTCTGGGAAGGTGACTTCATGTCGTCGTGCGTTTTGGCTTATTCGGGTGGACTCGACACGTCTGTGATTCTCTGCTGGCTGCAGGAGCAAGGTTACGACTGCCATGCGGTGTATGTGGACCTCGGCCAGCCGTGTGAGGATCGCGAGGCGATTTTGCAGAAGGCGAAGAACTGTGGAGCAAAGACTTCGCAGATTGTCGATGTGCAGGAAGAGCTGTGCCGCGACTTCGCGTTTCCGATCATGCAGTTTCAGGCGAAGTACGAAGGCTGGTACTTGCTGGGGACGTCGATCGCTCGGCCGCTAATCGCGAAGGAGTGCGTCCGCATCTGCCGCGAGGTCGGGGCCGAAGCATTCGCTCACGGAGCCACCGGCAAGGGAAACGATCAATGCCGCTTTCAGCTTGCAGCCGAGGCGCTAAACCCGGCAGTGAAGATCATCGCTCCGTGGCGGATTGAAAAATACCGCGAGGCGTTTCCTGGCCGGACGGCGATGATTGATTATTGCGCTGCGAAGAATATTCCGGTGAAAGCATCGACGTCAAAGCCGTACTCGTCCGACGAGAATTGTCTGCACATCAGTTACGAAGCGGGCGAGTTGGAAAAGCTCACGACCAACGGTGTCGAGCTGGTCGAACTCGGAATGTGCGTCACGCCAATGGCCGCTCCCGATAAGCCGGAATCGCTCACCATTCACTTCGAGTCGGGCGTGCCGGTGTCGCTCAACGGGCAGAAGAAGTCGGCGCTCGAGATGGTCAAGGAACTCAACACGATCGGCGGCCGCAACGGAGTCGGCATCATCGATATGGTCGAGAACCGCTTCGTCGGCATGAAGAGCCGCGGCGTGTACGAGGCTCCCGGCATGACGATCCTGTATCACGCTCACCGCGTCGTCGAGCAACTGACGATGGACCGCGACCTGATGCACCTCCGCGACCGCCTCGCGCCGGAAGTCGCCGAGATGGTGTACTACGGCTTCTGGTATCACGCGAAGATGGACGCGTTGTTGGCGTTCAACCAAAACGCTCAACGCCACGTCACCGGCGACGTCACGCTGAAGCTCTACAAAGGCAACATCATCACCGCCGCTCGCAGCAGCCCGAACAGCCTCTACGACGAAGGCATCGCCACGATGGAAGGCGGCGGCAGCTACAACCAAACCGACGCCGAAGGGTTCTTGCGAATTCAAGGCTTGCCAGGGCGAGTGCAGGGGCGAACGACGCCACGAAGTTATTGATCCGAATTCAGTCCTCAGAAACTGTCGATGGTTTCGCAGCCCGCAAACGTTCCCAACGCGCTCCTGAGGCCGTAGCCGCTTTTACTGTCCGCTTTCAGTGCAGCCGTAACGGCGCGATCGGCGTTACGCGGCGTGCGGCTCACTTAACTTTTCTGCTGAATTGTAGACCTGAGGCATCCAAATTCAATTTGCCATACGTGGAAGGCACACAGCCATGCGCAGCGTGACTACGATCCTTGTCCTCATGGGCGCGGCATTCCTCAGCGCCGCTTGGAGTCAGACCACTTCGGGCGAAGACCCGCCTGCCAAGCCCGTCGAGCCTCGCAAGCTGGAGATAAAGGTAGATGGCAAAGAACTCTCCATCGGCGGCAAGAAGGTTCCGATGCCCGGAGAGCGGAAGACTCTAATTGAGTTGTTGGGCAAGCCTTCCCGGATCGTGGAAAAGGCCAACACTCTCATCGTTTGGGACGAATTGGGCCTGCTCGCCTATGAGCTGCCAAATGGCGACTCCATCATCACATTTGCCGTCGCTTTGGGTGATCTGAGCTTCCAGATGCCGGACTTCTGGCCCAAAAAGGTCTTCAAGGGCAAGCTTTTGCTCGACGGTGTTGCGGTAACAGCGGACACGACCATTGACGCGATCAACCGGGACAAGAAGGGTACGCTCCTAAAGTCCGGCAGTGTCGGCTCGTGGATCCGTTATGACGAGGTGAATGTTGGGATTGTAAAAGGGAAAAACGGCTACTTCGACGAAAAAAATGGGACGCTCGCTGAGTTGTATATCGAGTCAACACGACGGAGGCCCTAAGCAATGTTACCGGGCCGCTTGGCGAGACAACTCGCACGCCATTCGATGACTCGGTACGAGGCCCAACGGCTTTTTGAACAAGCTTGTGAACCGAAAGAATTCTGGCCGGTGAATGAAGCCGCTCATGTCGACCTATTTGATTCTTCGCCAAGCGAATACCGACGGCGAGTGGGCGAGTTTCTGGAACGACACCTTGATCAATGAGCAGAGCAGAAAGCTCACGAATCCGGCTCGCCATTCGTATTGAAAACGAATTCGTGAGCCGCAAGGCACTAGTACCACGACCGAGAATTGATCCTCCATAAAAAGCGAGTTTGTGTCATTACTGCATCACCTTTAACGGAGGGTGGTGCGATGCCAAGGAAGGCAGTGCGGATTGAGGCGACGGAGCGGCAACTGGAAATCCTG
>JAPLNX010000487.1 GCA_026400935.1 Planctomycetia bacterium
ACGGTGTCGTGGTGCAACCGGATCTTTCAGTTGGGGCCGGAGCATCAGAAGTTGTCGTTGGCGCGGAAGAAGATCCTGGTGAGCGAGTTGCTCGACGGAACAATTCGATTGACGTCTGGAGCACGGTCACTGTCCTGGAAGGAGGTCTCGGCCCGCCCGCCAAAGGTGACACCCAAGCCGCCCGCGTCAAACAAAGCCCCGTACAAGCCCGCAGCGAACCATCCTTGGCGGCGGCGGTAGTGATGCAGCCAAGCGAAAAAACTGGAGTGCTGGCCCGTTCCGCTCCGGTTCGCTGGCGCTCACCTACGCTGAACGGGCCAGCCCCCCAGAACAGCAATGTGACATTTCTAAGTGGGCGAACCCTGTGACATTTCTATCTTGGTCCGACAGAAATTGCCGCACGCTCGACACAGGGGGGGCGCGATGTTAAGTCTTGAGGCATTGCGAGCTGGGAGCGTCTCCCGGCTGATCCCATATGGGAAATATCGGTTTAATGATTCGCGAGAGCAGTCATGATGTTCAACACTTCGCCGAAATCGACCGGGAGAGGCCTGACGTGCTGAATCTCAACCGTTGACGGCGATCGACCAGAGGACATGACAATGCGCATTTTCAATTGGCTCCAACGCGGCCGAAGTGGCTGTCGAACGCTTTCTCGAAATTCGCGTTCGCGACAATTCCTTCGGAAGCCTTCAGCCTTGTGCGTGGTACTCCGACGGGAACTTGAGTTGCTGGAAAGCCGGCTCTGTCTGAGCACCTTGTATGATTTCGACGTGATTGCGAAGACTGGCGACCAGGGTTTGACTGGCCTCGGTATTGGTCCGTCAATCAACGACAGCGGCACGGTGGCTTTCGTGGGTAATCACGCCAACGGGAACGACGGCATCTTTGCTGGGAACGGTACGCCTGGCTCACTTTTTGAAGTGAGTGCGGGCACTTCGCTTCCGAATCCCACGTTTCGCTCAAACCTCCAGATCAACAATGCCGGGCAGATCGCGGCTGTTGACGGGTTGCTCCATGCGAATCTTCGGTTATGGAACGCGGCGGACCGCTCATCTACGATTCTGTATCGTGCGGATTCCACTCCTGGTGGCTTCGATTCATTCTTTGATTCAGAAAGTGTCAGCAACGACGGCGGAGTCGCGTACATCGGTAAGCTTACCGGGGCAACGACCGTAATCTTGAATCGAGACACCGATCCGATTTCTTCCTTGCCGTCTCCGCAGCCTTTCTTGCGGCCGATGATCGCCGATGGCGGACTCGTGGTTGCGCGCACGGACCACGACGCAACGAACCCTAGCCAGAATCCAATCAAGTTGTTCGCGCCAGGTGGTCCCGCCGCGATAATCGCCAGCATGCCGCAATTCAGCAGCATGGGTTCCAGTCCGGGCATCAGCGATGACGGCACGGTCATCACTTTCTACGGCGAGCGTGATGAAAATGGCGACGGCGTCTCCGAGCCTGGAATCTTTGCCAGCATCAAGACCGATCAAGGTCGCGTTGTGAAACGGATCGCTGGTGTTGCGGGAAACGGCTACCTCGATCCCGGCGAGACGTTTGATGACACGAACGACAACCGCAAACTTGATCCGGGTGAAGACAAGGGACTGATTGACCATTTCGACACAGCGGCAAGGGTGGGTGTCGGCACCTTCAGTCCGCAAAAGAGTACGATCGTGTTCGTGGCTTACGATGCGGCCGGCCACAAAGGAATCTACACGAGCGATCTAACATCGAGCGATGATGCGAATCCGAAAACCGTTGAAGTCTCCCCGTCATCACTGGTGGTGGATTCCAGCAAGCCGATCGTTGCTTTCATTGGAAATGTCCAGACGCAATTGACCATCCAGAATCTGTCGGTCTACGACCCGATCAACAAATCTGGTCAAATTGCTTTTTGGGTAAAGACGGCGGACGGGACGGACGCAATTCTCCGCGCCACACCTGCGCGCGTTCCAGTCCTGATCATTCCCGGAATTATCGGGACGTATGCCAAAGATATTCCGAACGACGTGAATTGGCTCCTTAATCGTGGCGTTCCTCCCGACCAATTGCAGATTGACCCGATCGCAAATGTTTACAACGACTTGATCACCACTCTGAAAACCGCTGGTTATCAGGAAAACAAAGATCTCTTTATCGTGACGTATGACTGGCGAGTGCCGGTTGCACCGACAGACAAAAATTTCGACGGGCACATCGCCGGCCTAACCGGCCAGAACATCACCTCCAGTTCCAGTTCTTTCCAGTACGGCGTGGATTATCTTGGGTATTATCTGAAGCAAGCGTCCCAGATATGGGCCACGAATCATCCCGGTTCGCCTCCCTTAGAATCCGTTGACGTCATCGCCCACAGCACGGGAGGGCTTGTTGCCAGAGCCTATATGCAGAGCAGTGCTTATGGAGACACGTTTGGATCGAGTACACAAAAACTCCCCAAAATCGACGAATTCATCATGCTCGGCGTGCCGAACCAAGGTGCTTCCAAGGCTTGGAATATTTTGCAGGATGATTGGAACATCGACCCAACCTTTGGCATCGTTATCAAGAATATCATCGCCCGGGCCTTTAACCATGTCGTCACAAAAAATGCCGTGATCCACAACCCAGACGGTACTGTGATCAACCTCGCCTCGATACTCGACGCCAACTTGAAACCCGACCCACTGAAGTTTATCAAGCAGTATGTTCCCACCATCCAGGATCTCCTGGCCACCTACGATTTTGGCATCCCCGACAATAATTCTGACCCGAATAACCAAAACTCGTTGGTGCTCGACTTAAACGGCGGCCGTGATCAAAACGCGTTTGCTACCTTATCGGACGTCACAGCCATTTATGGCTTTGGCCAATCGACCCCGACGACAGTGACTCCAAAGAAAGGCGGCGGCGGTCTAGTCCAATCCTTTACCGACAGTTATCCGGGAACTCAGACCGCGTTTCTCAAAGTTTGGTATCAGGACAATTTCACGATCGGAAACGGATCTGTTCTAACAACCAAAGGGGGGGGAGATGGCACAGTTCCGCTGATCTCCTCGGTTGGGCTGTTTGCTACGGACACCAGGGTTTCCAAAGTTGCCATCGCGGATGCGGATCACACGGGTTTAGTGTCGAATCTCAAGACTCAAGAAGAGATCCTCCGCGTATTAGGCTACCCGATCACGTCAAACCTTATATCGCAGAGCATCTCCGTCACCGACAAGATCAAGGGGGCATTCAAGGCAGCGCGGCTTGTGTGGGTTAATGACCCTGTGGATGGCATACTGGTTGACATGAATGGCAAGCGACTGGGCTACACTCAGGCTACGGGTGCGCTCGCTGAAATCCCAGGCAGCATGTGGCTTGGTGGGGCTGACGGCATGGGGATTGTATTTGGTCCTGTAAGCGGCCCGCTCCAGCTCAACGTCAACGGTTTGGGAGAGAATTACGCGGTTCAAGTCGACGCTGCCCAGAGTGGACTGTTTGCAGGTGTCGCATCCAGTGGTTTTCTTGCTGTGGGTCAATCGCTAACTTTTCCTGTCGTATTTGCATCCGTGCAGGGCTATGCCGCACCTGTTGCAATGGACGACCAAGCGGTTACTGGCGTGAACAGGGCCGTCGTGCTCGCGCTTCTTGCCAACGATGTTGCTGGAGTCAGCGCGCTGGATACCACGACTCTTTCGATCAGCAGCACGCCACAACACGGAACGCTCAGCACCAATCCGATTACTGGTGCCGTGACCTTCACTCCGACCACTGATTTCGTGGGGAATGACACTTTCACGTACAGCGTTGGCGACCTCAACGGAGTCATCTCGAATGTGGCGACAGTTCACGTCGCAGTACAACCTCGGATGACGATCACCGACGTTGGTTTGGCGGAGGGGAACGTCGGAACCAGAGCATTCGACTTTACGATTAGCGTGTCGCACCCTGTTGGTCAGCCAGTGAGCTTGGATTTCGCAACTGCCGATGATACCGCATCAGTGGGTGACAATGACTACACAGCAATCAACGGGACACTGACCTTCGCGCCTGGTGGGCCATTGACGCAAACGATTCGTGTCCTCGTCGTGGGCGATAAGAAGGATGAGCAGAGCGAGACGTTCTTTGTGAAGCTGAGCAATGTCGTCAATGCGACGGTCGATAAAGCGCAGGGCGTCGGCACGATTCAGAACGACGATACAACGGTCTCGATTGTGGACGTGACGCAAAACGAAGGTAATGCTGGCTTCTCGTCTTTTGTCTTTGCCGTCAGTCTCTCGCAGCCCAGCGTCTTTCCCGTCACAGTGGAGTATGCCACTGCCAACGGAACGGCGACGTTGGCGGATAACGACTATCAGGCGAAGACCGGGAGCGTCAGCTTTGCGCCTGGCGAAACCAAAGCAACCATCTCGATCTCAGTCAACGGCGATGCGAAGCCAGAGAGAGACGAAACGTTTCTCGTAAAACTGGTCAACCCCATGAACGGGAGCCTCGCTACCGGCGGAGCACAAGGCTACGGCTTCATTCGTGACGATGACTTCATCGGAATCAATTATTACGTCAACGATGCCTCCACCACCGGAGATGTCTTCACAACGGCTGTCGGCGGTAATGCCAATGATGGCAAGACGCCGGACAAACCGCTGGCCAGCCTCACGGCGTTGCTTACGCTGTATCAGAATCAGTTGCAGCCGGGCGACACCATCTACATGGATTCCGGCAACTACAATCTCTCGCGAAATATCGTGCTCGGTGCCCAGCAAAGCGGGATTCGGATTATCGGAGCGGGTAATTCGGATGTCACTCCGACTCTCAAGTCGGATGTCGTGCTCGCTGACAATCCTGTTGCCTATTGGCGATTGGGCGACAA
>JAPLNX010000295.1 GCA_026400935.1 Planctomycetia bacterium
ATTCCCTGAGCCACGCCCATCAATTGGCCTGTCAATCCTGTCTCAGGTAAACCATCAACTGGAAAGCCGGATGCGGGAAACCCGCCCGTCCGGTTTGGAGGGAGGAGCGACCGAACTCAATCGGTCGTTCCTACCCCTATCGGGCTGTCAGGAGAATGGCCATTTCGAGGCAGGAGTCACGCCCAAAGCAAGTGCGAGTCCGGTTGCCGCACGGTTTCAGTTTGTCGGAGCTATCTAGCAAGTAATGAGGCTAAGCCGAAAATGCAGAAATCCCGCAGTCGTGCGGGATTTCTTGTGCTAAGGTGGGCGATACTGGATTCGATTCCCCCCACGATTCTGCGGGAAAAGTGGGGGTAGGCGACCAAAGCGGCGCGCAATCCGGCGCGCGGGTTGATGTTGTAGTGGACTTGGCCGAAGACGATCCCGGCTTGGCGGTCATCGTGGCGGGATGGTCGAAGCTCTCGGCGGATGCTCGGCGGGCGGTTGTGGAGTTGGTGGAAGCGGAGCTCGGCGCGGGTGTTGGCGAGCTGGTAGCGGCGGATCGGGGAATGTGACCGGGCTGGTTGCTGGGATCGGCGGTGTTGTTTCCGCTGGCTGGCGAATTGAACTGTGACGCAGCGTTCTAATTCATTTGGACGCGGATGAAGTGCGAATTCGTGCTCACCAGAAGCGGGGACAATCGGAGCGGTACAACTCAAGCCGAGTCGAGAAATCACGGCTTTCATGCCAACTTCTTTAGTGAACACTCGCTAATAAAATTTCGGGCGAATTATGGCAGCAATTCCCTGATGCTAGACGGGCGGTCTACAGGTCAAGCCCCTCTAAAAAACGACCTCCCCCCGTCCGGACTAAAGCCAGGGGATGTCCAGTCGAACGCCGAAGTGCCCCTCATCAACCACACGAAACCATCGTCTCCGCTTCCAGCCGCCAATGATCAGTGCCGCACATTGGCAGGTTGATCCTGAAAGTTGTGCCGCTTCCATGTGCATCCGGTGGAGTCGCGCGTTGGTCCGTTCCAAATGGCCGACTTCAATTCCGTTGATGGTCACGACAATCGCGTTCCTGTCGTGTTTGTTGCTGTCTTCGTAGGCCAAGACCGCGTTTATGAACACCGACGCCGAATCCGGTTTCTTCCCGCCTGCAAGCCGCGTGAGTTCTCGCTGATGGTGTGAAGTGCCGACTACTTGCACGTGGTAAGTCTGGTTTCCCTCGACAACAACCGTCGTTGGGTCTCCGGAGAATGCCCCCAGCACACAACAAGCGTGAAGGATGACACCGGGAATGGCCATCGCGGCGTAGCCGCTCACAACGAAGACGAACCACGCCAGCGATTTGAACGGGTGGCCTTTGTAGAGCTGACCGAGTCCGGGAATGATCAGGCTCAAGACGGCGGCAGTGCCAGGACTCCACAGCATCGTCGAACGCTCATACTCAGTGCCGGCGCATTGCTCGTCATCGAAGTCCTGATCTCGACTCGGCTGACTCCGTGTTCTGGCATCGGGATCGTTCGCCGGTTCCGAAACCGGCAACGTTTCTTCGGGCTGCCGTAAGCGAAGTTGTTCCCGTTGCTCCGCGCGATGTGCGGCACGTTCGCGAAGATAGCTTCCGAACCATTCGAGCAACCAATCAAGGTTGATCTTGGCTTCTTTGATCGCTGCGAGCGTTTCAATGTGAAGTCCACCGGCAACGATCAAAAGTCCCGCCAGGGTGAACGCCAGCGAGAAGCGGTTGTGATCAATGATCGTGAACAAGATCCCTTGGATCGTGACCAGTGCTCCGATTGCGGCAACGACGTGGCGAGGGGTCTTGAACATATTGGTTCTGCTCAGTGAATTTGTCATCGACCGATGCCGAACCGAGCGAGTTGGTTGCTGGTCACGGCAGTCATCGTTCGATGGGTTCGGAATTGAACTGTGACGCAGTGTTCTAATTCAACCAACACCTTGTGAGTCGCCAATTGAGGCGTTGCCCGTTGGTATCGGGCGGAGTCCCCCTTTAACAAACGAGCTGAACTACCTCCCCTGTCCGTTGGTAGCACTTCGCAGGAGCGGATAGGCTGCTGACCGGGTTGCCATTCGTCCGAGTAGCTACGGCGGATGACCGAAGCGGTCCAGGCGAAGTTGTGGTCTCCAGTCCTTTCCACGCTCGTCTGTGACCGGCCCAATTCTCGAAAGGACTGGAGATGTCAAACACGGCATTCCGTGTAGCCACGTGCAAGTTCATTGACCTTGTCTACCGTCAGAGTTTCCTTGTCCAGGAAGCGATAAAACGCGACGCTGGCTGTGCCAAACTCCGAAACCGTAGGAAAGAACTACAAGCATCCAGCAAATTGACCGGTGAAGGATACACCTTGCCGTCCGGCAGGACGGGCAGGCTTATTCGGTGGTTCAATGCTTGGGACTGTGATACAGGCGAGTTTGCCAAAGCTCTTGCAACTGTGAACGCGCAACTCTGCGGAACTGTCCTACCTGAAAGAGCCTTAATTGATGCCCTTGCCGTTTCGCACCGTGCCTACTTGCTTGCGGCGCGCGAAGCGTTTTACGACTCACGTCTTGAGGTTGACTTCGCGATTCGTTTGGAGCACTTCACCAACATCAACAAGCTGAAGGAAGTTGTTGGCTACATCGCATCCGCTGACGAGGATGCTTCAACGCCGACCGTTGTTCCCAATGAATCGACACCGATACTCTCGCAGATTCCGGCGTGGTTTGAGCGCAGGGCCAGCGCGCATAACTGGGTAATCTAGGGCGACTTGCGCTCTTTCTGTTTGTATGGTATCTCTGTCTCCTGGAATATGTCTGCGTGAGTTCTCTGGTCGTGTGACTATGGGCTGGAGCGCAGGAGTCCAGACCAG
>JAPLNX010000327.1 GCA_026400935.1 Planctomycetia bacterium
AGTGATGTGGCTGCGTCAGGAGCAACACACTTCCAACATCACTGAGACACCGTTCAATGAAACCACCGCTGATGCCAACTTCGTACAAATCGAATTGCGATCGTTAGCCGGAACTTATGATAGCGCGGCCAGCGCCTTCCGAGTTCCTCTGGCAACGACCGCATCGACGGGGGCTAACAAAGGAATTTGGCGCATCTTGCGTGATGACAACACCAATGCAGTTTTCGACGCGGCTACAGAGAATGCTTTCGAGTTATTGACCGGCGTTGGCGGAACAGTAGCCCCCGGCGACAAAATGTCGCCCGGCACATTGTTCTCAATCGCCACGTCTGACACGCCGATTGGTGGCTCAGCCGCGTTGTATATCGACTCCAGCGGTGCGACCTCCGACTATGAATTGGTGGCCCCGAACAAAGGTCCGACGTTCCTCTACACCGGCACTCCAATCCCAGCAGGCCAAGTTGCTCCTGATTTGGATTTGCAACACTCAGCCCACACGGCTCGCTTCGTGTTGGCGAGTGGCACACCGGGTGATTTTCTCAGCAAGAATCCTTCGCCTTATCAGCCTCTTGCAGGCGTCAGCACCACCAGCATCGCTTTGCAACGGCGTTTGAATCCCTACAGACCGCAGCTACCGATCGGTCAAAATCCGTATGTCACCGTGGATGAATTCAGTGGAGTCACGCGAAGGGAGCTGAAGTTTCAAGGAGATTCAACTTTGATGCCACCGTTACCTGCTGTTGCATCACAATCAGATGCCTCAATGCGGTTAGGGTACACGGCACCATTCAACGCGCCACTTTACCCCCTTGCCTCACAAGAACGTCGGCAACCATTGAATGCGAACGCAATTGTTGATGGCACGAGTGCGATTGGGCCATCGCCTCACTGGAATACGTTTAGTCTCAACAACCAAAACGTGCCTGCCGGTGGCGCGTTCAACTTGTTTCAGCCACATTTCGATCGAGACTTCTCATCAACGATTGATCTCTTCCATGTCTTTATCAACGGCCCGGCAGCACTGACAGCCAGTGTCGTTCCGAGCCGACGGGCACTCTATACCGGTGCGACTAAAACCTTCCCCGTCACTTTCGGGCAAGCCGTCGCGCTGCAGACAGAAGATCGAGATGGCAGCGGCGGCGTCCCCAGCGCTGCGGAAGATCTCAACGGCGACGGCGTGCTTTACAGCAATCACTTCCACCGTTTGCTGTCGCTCGTTGAAGTCCCAACTCGCACGCATCGGCAATTGGGGAACCCGTTGCAGGTCAATCGAATTCCTGGAAAGATCAATCTCAATAACGTGCGAGATCGCCATGTCTATGCGGCGCTGATTGATGACCGAGAAGCCATCACCACGGAAGAAGACACGAACCGCAACGGAATCATTGATGCTGGCGAAAAACTGAATGGCTCGTCAGACGATGTGCTCGGTTTAGCCGACGCCACTGGAGACACCGGTCGCGATTGGTGGAAGAGCTTCTTGGAATCACGAGACCGACTCGATCCGGTTACCCAGCTTCCGTTGCCCATCACCGGATATTCATTGCCGTTCCGAGACTCAGCCAACGCCGCAGCGACAACTCGGTATAGCTACGCCAATACCGGAACTCCAACGATTGGGGACTCCTCACCGACGGTTCCGAGCATCGACCACACGATCATGCGTCGCTTGCCAGCTTCCTCGTCCGCAGTCGGCCGTGGATTGTTTGATTTGGCGACGGAAGCAGAGTTTGACGGGACTTCACCAACGATCGATCCGGTCATTCGTCAGCGGTTGCTGTCCAAAATCTATGCCAACACAACCACTCGCAGTAACTGCTTCGTGGTCTTTGCCACGATTGGGATGTTTGAATGCGTCGAGTTACCCAACGGAGCAGTACGAATTGGCGGGCAGATGGACGTCGATAAGGACGGAACTCCGGACGCTCACCGAGCGATCTTCATCATCGACCGTTCCGAAGCGCTGGAGGCCTACGACCAAGGGAGCGGCACGTTCGATTGGAAGAAGTTGATCAAGGCTCGGCAGCGGATCAATTAGCATTCTGTCGAGTTGGGAGTTGGTGGCGAGGCACACGATTGTTTGCGTGTCGTTTGGTCTAAAAATCGCGAGGTATCCATGATTCTCGACATCGACCCTAAAGTCGATTACGCCTTCAACGCGTCTACGGTCGTGAAGAGAATCGTGACGTGTTGGGGTCGATTTTGGAGGCCGTGCTCGCTGGTACCGAGTTCGGTACGGTCACAGACCTGGAGATTTTGAATCCGTTCAACGAACGTGACACCATTGATGACAAGCTCTCCGTCGTTGATGTGCGGGCACGCCAAAAGTCGGGCGAAGTCTTCAATATCGAAATGCAATTGCTCCCCTTCAATGCTCTGCCGCAACGGCTGCTCTATTAACGGTCAGTCTCGTATGCCGCGCAGTTGGACAAGGGAAACCAGTATGCTGGACTGAGACCAACCATCGTGATCTGCTTCGCAGACTATCTGGTCTTTCCGGGACGTTCGGCCTACCACTCGCGATTCCGAGTGGTCGATAGCCAGGGTCACGTCTTCTCCCCGGACTTGGAGATTCACCTCTTGGAATTGCCCAAGTTTTCCGCCGACCCAAATACTGTGGCGACTCCGTTGGACCAGTGGTTATTCGGTTCTTCGCCATTCGTGTTGGATCGCAGGGTGAGCGGCAAGGGTGAGCGGCAAGGCGCTAGCCGCCGGTTAAGGCTTGGAGATTCACCTCTTGGAATTGCCCAAGTTTTCCGCCGACCCAAATACTGTGGCGACTCCGTTGGACCAGTGGTTATTCGGTTCTTCGCCATTCGTGTTGGATCGCAGGGTGAGCGGCAAGGCGCTAGCCGCCGGTTAAGGCGAAAATCACCGGCGGCTAGCGCCTTGCCGCTCACAAAACACAATTTTCAACACAGATGGCGGAGAGCCGGTTATTCTTTTTGCGCGAAGCAACGAACATTGACGTCGAGCACCTTCCACCATGCCTAACTTTGCCAACGATTCATCAAGCCATTGAGGAGTTGCACATGATCAGTCTTACTGAAGCGGACCATGAACGTTACTTGTCACGTCGAAAATACTGGCTCGATGAGCAATCTCGTCGGGCTGAAGGACGGGCTGAAGGACATGCGGAGGGTCGTACCGAAGGACGAGCCGAAGGGGTTGTTATCGGACGCATTCAAGTGCTCGAATCGCTGTTGGGGTTGGCCCCGTCGCTGATCGAACAATTTGACGCTCGAAGTGTGGATGAATTGCTGCGTGTTGAAGCGGAATTGCAGGCCAAGTTACACCTCGCACGGTCATGACTGAGATGTTTAACCGCTACGCCAACGGCGTGCGCGCCCACGCCGATGGCGTTGGGGTTAAACAGGCAAACGTCAGATCTGATTCGCATTCCAAAAATTAGCCGCGCGGCTAATTTCCGCGTCCAATCTCTTGGACCTGATTGAAGAATTGGACACGGATCGCACGGAAGACACGGAGATCGGCTATGTCCTCATTGGGTAGCTGAAGTCGTGAGACTTCAGAGTTCGCCGAGAAAGCTGAACTCTTACGAGTTCAGCTACCAATGACTTCACAAGCTCGGAGATTGGTTGTGTCCTTCTTACATGTCCGTTCTATGAGCGTCGAAATCGCTACAACCGGGCGAGGCCAAATCTGGTGAGATTGTGGTCACAACTTTTGGGAGTTGGGCTAGATGGAGTGAAATCACCGCCGAAGTGCGTGTCAGAATTGTGGCGGTGGCTGTTTTCCGTTTCGTTCTATCCCCCCCACTGAGCTTGTCTCAGTGGTTTTCGGGCCTCTGCACTAGCTCGAATGGAATGTTGGTTTCATGATCGCGTAGTGCAGAAGCCCGGTTCCACTGAGGCGAGTTCGGTGGGGGGTTGGTTGGTAAAGGTTTGATTGGGCTGGCTCGGAAACCCCGAATGGAGATTACGGACGGTTTTCAGGCAAGAGGTTTCTTAGTTGTTTGACGTTTCGGCATTCCGTAGCATCCGCCCGCAAGTGCCTTTCGGCCACATTCGTTCTCAGGAGCTTGTCATGAAGATTTCACGTCCGTCGTTGTATTCGCCCCGCCGCAAGGGGTTCACTTTGATCGAGTTGCTGGTGGTGATCTCGATCATCGCCACGCTGATCTCCCTCGTTGCCCCTGCCGTGCAGAGCGCTCGCAACGCCGCTCGCCGCATGGAATGCACGAATAACATGAAGCAGTTGGCTCTGGCCACGATGCAGTTTGCTAACACTCGTAATGGTCAAGTACCGTCGCTAGTGAGCAACCATGGCACTGCCGGTGGAGTGGCAATCACATATAGTTGGGTTGCTGATTTGATGCCGTTTCTGGATAACGCCGCGCTGTTTCGAACCATCGATAATTATGCCGATCCAACTTCCACCAATCGGCCATTTTACAACGCTGTTCCGTTGCCCGTTATCAAGGTTTTGACGTGTCCGGTTGACATCAACCATGCGAGCCTACCCGGCGGCCTGTCTTACGTGGCTAACGCGGGCTACATGCGCGATGTCGATTTCACTTCCGCGAACACGGTACTCCATGATGGAACCCGAGTTTTGTGGAATACGATTGGTTTAGATCGCGCGATTGCACACTCTACCGGTGTTTTCTGGCGACCGGATGGTGGGCCAACTCTCACCCTGGAATTCATCTCGGAAGGTGATGGGCAAACCCAGACCTACATGTTCGGAGAAAACACGCAGGCCAGTAATTGGTTTACTATTCTTACTCCGCCGTACGCTGCGGCTTACGGAACAAGCTATGGACCTCAAGTTTTCACTGGGGACATGGCCTTTGGAATCCATGTAACCAATGGCGGTACCAGCGCAGCGTTTGGTTCGCCAACGTTGAGCCCACTGACTACGCCGAACTATCTCAATCTGCGCCAACCTACGGTGTTTTCAACCCCAGCGCTCGCTCGCCCGACAAACACCCAAAATATGTCCAACGCCATTGGCTCAACTCCCCGTCCAAGTTCTTTCCACACGGGTGTTACGAATATCGCGTTTTGCGACGGTCGAGTCGTGAGCGTCAATGTGAGTCTTGATTCAACGGTCTATGCCAGCCAGATGACTCCGAACGGTCAGCGCAATGGCCAGCAAGCTTCTGATAACTTCGGTGAATAGTCGGTCGCTGCCGAAGTTCGAGAATGAAAATCAAACGCCCCGTGGTTTGCTGAGAACCGCGGGGCGTTTTCGTTTTGAGAGTGACTAGGCTCTGTCTTGCCAATGGGTGAGATGTTTTAGGACGGGCACTCTTGCCCGTCGTTTTATACCTCACCTGGTCATGAGTGAGATGTTTAACCGCTACGCCATCGGCGTGCGCGCCCACACCGATGGCATTGGGGTTAAACAGCCAAACCTCTTATTGAAGACCGTGCGAGTGATATCGGTTTCGACGGGCATGAGTGCCCGTCCTACGAGTTGGCGTTTCAGGCTTCAATACTTGGTGAGCTATCCCCGCGAGCGTTTTCTTCCAAAGTCGTGTTTTGAAATATTGGCTTGTGAGTCGAGATAGCGCGGGGCAGAATCAGCCAGCTATCATTCTGTTGGCAACGCTGCGTCGGAGTAGATGCCGGTCTACTTGTCTGAGGAGATCACGATGACTCGCCCGTTTCCTGGAATTGATCCTTACTTGGAGTTGCCGCCGTTCTGGGGAGATTTCTCGCCCAAGTTACTCACGGCCATTCAGAATCAACTGTTAGAGCATCTTCTCCCCGATTACGACATCAGGATGGAGGAGTATCTAATGCTGACCAGTGAAGACGAGCGCCGACATCGAGTGGCTCCTGATATCACGATCAGCACACCGAATTGGTGGTCTGAGGCAGACGGCGGAGGCTCAACTGCAGTTTTGGAACCCAGCACTCTGGAAATGGAGTATCCCGAATTGGAGCCGCATACCGAGCGGCATCTGCACATCATTCATCGCGCTTCTCAGCGAGTCGTCACGGTGTTGGAGTTACTTTCGCCGGCCAACAAATCTGCGGGACAGGATGGGCTGGGGAGATATCTCGACAAGCGGAATGAGTTTCTCTCAAGTAGTTGCCACTTGATTGAGTTGGACCTGCTGCGCGGGGGGCGACGCTTGCCAATGGCGGAGCCGTTACCGCCGGGCGACTACTACGCTTTGATTGGACGAGTTGGTCGGAAGCCACGTTGCCAAGTGATCGGCTGGTCGTTGCGAGCAAAGCTCCCTCCGATACCGATCCCATTGTTGCCGACCGATCCGGAAGCCAACTTGGATTTGGATGCCGCGTTTGGCTTAGCCTATGAATCATCGTTTTACAGCCGCCGATTGCCATACAACGAACCACTTGTTCCACCAGTTCGTGAGTCCGACGTGGCTTGGGTGCAAGAGCGAGTTTCCTCGCTGGGGTCGTGGGAGAAATGATGGATGAAGTGCGTCTAGTGTCGATTCACCTTGTGGCGGCGTAGCCGCAACCCAACTTACCCGAAGCGTGAGTTTTGGACCTGCCCGATGATTGCGTGCGCTGGGTTAAGAGTGGGACTGATGATTTGACATGCAACAGGTTTCTGAGAATCAGGCCACAGGCCTGAGGGATTGGCGGCGGAAAAAGCCCCTCGCCGCCGCAAAAACCTTTGGCCCTCGGACGATCTTCTCTCGTTCACGTAGCCGCCGCCTCGAAGTCGGTCGGCGAGACGTAGCCCAATGACGAGTGCAGACGTTGGCGGTTGCAAAAACACTTCGATGTACTCAAACAGGCTCGCGCGAGCCTCGCTCCGAGTTCCATAGACTTCGCAATGCACCAGCTCCTTCTTCAAGGTCGCGAAGAAGCTCTCGGCCGGAGCGTTTGAGGACTATCGCCCTTGCCTGCATCCTCGCTGATCGCTCGGCGGCCTCGGTTGATTCCCAGCAGTCACCGCGGCGGCTCATGCTGCATTCGATACCGTGAGTCGTCAGCGTGCGTTGATGGTGCTCGCTGGCGTACGGCACGCCTCGATCCGAGTGCGCGATCAAGCCCGCATCAGGAAGCTGTCGAGAGACCGCCATCTCCAACACATTGACGGCCAGACGGCTATCGATCCGCTCCGACATCGACCTGCCCACCACTTTGCGAGTGAACAAGTCGATGACCGCCGCCAAGTACAACCAGCCTTCCAGAGTGGCGATGTATGTGATGTCTGCCACCCACTTCTGATTGGCCTTGTCGGCCGTGAAATCCCGAGCCAACACTTTCTTGGCCACGGGATGCGAGTGATTGGAGTCGGCCGTCGTCACGCGGAACTTCCGCAAGGGGACCGCACCGGTGTTCGCGCTGTCGCTGCTCTCGGACAAAAACGGTCAAGCCGCCTCGCGTCGTGTCGCTCAAACCGCTTAGAGATGGCGTCTCTTCGTTCCGCATCACCGGTGCGGCCCTGACTCACGAAGCGTGACCGATTGGCTCTGTGTAGCTACGACTATGTGCAAGCCTTCGAACTCTCCGGTGAGAATTTCACCGACGACAAAGCGTTGCGGCACTTCGACCGTTGCCTGAACCGCATGATCCGCTTCGCCGCGACTCAGACGGAAGGCTGCGAATGGGACGGTGACAATCTGATCCTCGCCAGCGAAGATCAGCAACTCGTCGAGCTACCCTGCCCTCGAAAATGAGCGTTGTCTCTGGCAAGATCACGCTCCGGAAGGGACGAGATCCGAATGAACTCAGATTTCAAAGATCTGTTGCGATTCTTCGCCGACAGATGAGTTAGATTTCTGTGGTGACTCGAAGACTACCGAAAGGCTGCTTCATGAAAACGATGACCCTTGAACTTTCAGAACAATTGGCGACCGACGTGGATAACGCGGTGAAGGCTGGCTGGTTCACCGATCCGCAAGAGGCGATTCGTCAGGCGGTGCGCGAGTTTTTGAATTCGCGCCGGTTGCAACTGCAAGAACAGCAGCAGTTGGAAGACGTTGAGTGGGCTCGACGAGCGGCGAAACGATGAAGATTCGACGATTGCTCAAGGAACTTTTACCAGATTGATTCAATCATGCCCAAAACATTTCGCATCGCCGTCATCGCGGGTGACGGCATTGGTCCCGAAGTCATTCGC
The DNA here is from genome assembly GCA_026400935.1 of Planctomycetia bacterium. Taxonomy (GTDB): domain Bacteria; phylum Planctomycetota; class Planctomycetia; order Planctomycetales; family Planctomycetaceae; genus SXKJ01. Next base: position 8,077 of record JAPLNX010000327.1, read on the forward strand.
GAAGCGATTCGAGTCGCCGATGTGGCGGCTCCGAAGTCGGACGCTCGGTGCGAGTGGACTCACTTTCCGTGGGGGACCGACTACTACTTTCAAAACGGGCGGATGGCTCCGGTCGATTACCTCGACACGCTGGCCGGGTTCGATGCGATCTTGCTGGGAGCGGTCGGGCATCCGAGCGTGCAGGATCACGTCACGCTCAACGGGTTGCTGTTGCCGATTCGGCGGCGGTTCGATCAGTGCGTCTGCTTGCGGCCGGCGTACCTGTATCCCGGCGTTGACAGCCCCCTGCGGAACAAGCCGGGAGGCAGCATCGACATGCTCGTCTTCCGCGAGAACACCGAAGGGGAATACGCCAACATCGGCGGCTTCCTGTATCGCGGGATGCCCGAAGAGTCGGCCATTCAAACCAGCGTGTTCACTCGCAAAGGCTGCGAGCGCATCATCCGCGCGGCGTTCGAGAAAGCGGCGACTCGGCCGAAGCAGCGCGTCGCGTCGATCACCAAGAGCAACGCTCAAGGCTACGGCATGGTCTTGTGGGACGAATGCTTCGCTCGCGTGGCCGCCGAGTTCCCCAACATCGCCACCGAATCGCTGCTGATCGACCGCGCCGTGATGGAATTCGTCCGCCGCCCCGAATCGTTCGACGTGGTCGTGGCCAGCAATCTCTTCGGCGACATCCTGACCGACCTCTCGGCGATCATCGTCGGCAGCATGGGCCTCGCCGCCAGCGGCAACATCGACCCGACTCGCCGTTCGCCGAGTATGTTCGAACCAGTCCACGGCTCCGCGCCCGACATCACCGGCAAAGGGATCGCGAATCCACTGGCCGCGATCTTGTCCGTCGCGATGATGTTCGAGCATCTGCATCTCGACACCGCCGCTGCGAGCATTCATCAAGCGGTGAAAGACCTGTTGGCACCGGGCGGACCGAGGACGCCGGACTTGGGGGGGGACTCGCTGACTCAGCAAGTGGGGGATGCAGTCGTTACCGAAATCATAAAAGTTTGAATCATACGATTGACCATCGCACATCTTTCACCCCAAGGCTTGGTTGGTAGGCGTCGCAACAAATGGCCCTTTGACATCAATTGCCAACGTACTCAGCGCAAGTTTTTTCTCACGTGCGGAAGCGGTCTCGCAATTTTCGGCAGTCAAACCGGGAAGCTCCGCATGACCGGGATCGTAGCCATCGGTGGTATTTGGACGCGGAACCACATCAATCCCATGTTGCCTCAAGTCACCCGCGCGAAAAACTGCAACAAAGTAACCTTTCTTGCCTTTGCCCTTAGCGACTTCCTCGAGCGTCTTGTACTTGTCTCGATAGATCGACACTCCGGTCAGTTCATCCTGACGTGGATTGAACGCTTCAGGCGACAGCGTGCCGCCAGAATACCAGCCCATTGAGACTGGAATGCGACGGTATAGCAGTTCGTGATCATCGATCGGTTCGGTGCCATCGAGTTCGGCCATGACACTGAGAACTCGCTGAAAGGGACGAAATCAACGCCACATTTGACGATCCACGAGTTTCCCGTTGCTGAATCGGCAGTACTCGATATGGCTGTCCGCTCGCACGCGAATGGATTCGAAGAGGCCGTTATCTCTTCGCTCAAAAACGATTCCGCCATGAGTGTCGGGAACGACTTGCGGTGGCGGTATGTGCAGTTTACGGAACGGCTTCATGACGTATTCGTGGGCGAGAGAAATCGTTTTATGAGAAGGCGGAATAAATCCTTCATCGAGGAAATCTTCTGGATGATTTCCCCAGTCAATGAATTTTTCATTGAGCACCTTCTCCCAGCTCTCATCAACATCCGCAGCAGCACTCTCCTGCGAGACGTCAGACAGTCGTGTGGCCGACGTTTCGCTCGCGACCGAATACGGGGCAACTGGTGCAGTCATGAAACCTGAGACGCTAGCTGTTGACATGGTTGATCCCCCAAAACGCATTGGCCTTGTCTGACATGATTCTCGGAAACGTTTGCACGATTGTCTGACGCCCCAAATCGACACCGGAAAGGATTTCGTCCAGCCCGATTCCTTCCGGCCCCAGAGGACCGCGTGCTGTCAAAGTCAGGACCACAACTTCTTGCGTGTCCGGAGTTGATCGTTGGGCGTGTTGCCATTGCACATGCAGTCGACCACGTTGATTGGGAATCGTGAAGTGCCAATCGGCTCGGAAGCTCTCTGGTTCGATCAAATTCGAGTAAGTCGGAATGTCACCGATCAAACGGCAAAATCCCCAGTCTGCAACAACATTCCAGACAGTGCCCTTCGGGATGTGATTTAGGTACGTGACTTCCCATTGATTAGGCTGAAACACACCAAGTCCTTCTCGTTTCAGGAATTCCTGGAACTGCCGAATCGACTCCTCAAAGCCTGCTCGAATTGCTGGATACCTCGCGTAGTGGCCACCGCCTTCACCAAGCCAATTGAAGTGCAGTCTCCCATTTTGAACTTGGATCATCCGGTCAGGGCTTGCGTTTTTGATTTGGAGCCGAGTGGATAGGTCTTGGCTTAACCGCAAATTCAGCCCGAGCCCTCCCCACTGTCCCTGTTCACCAAATCGCTCAAAAGCAGGGTCTAATGGAGGGACGTCTTGAATTTCGGACCATTCACGAACGTCCAAAGATTTCCAAAACGCCCCTAAATGGGCGTTCCGGAATCCGGCGATTGGCTCAAATTGCACGCCTAAAATCGTCTCAACGACCGGCGGGCTTTGATAATTTGGAAGCTCATCCATGTCTGAATCACTGCACTGGTAACGAAAGACCGGAAGATTTGTAGCCCACTCCTAGACCTGCTGGAAAGTGTACTCGCAATCTAGTGCGGAAGATTTGTAGCCCACTCCTAGACCTGCTGGAAAGTGTACTCGCAATCTAGTGCTCGTGCCCACCTTTGAAGAGCAGGCTGTTCTTGTCGCCTCGTGCGGCGAGGTAGGCGACGAGGTCGAGGATTTCGTCGCGGGTGAGTTTTTCGAGCAGGCCCTTGGGCATGATCGAGACTTTTGAGCGCGTTCGTTCGGCGACTTCGTTGCGTTTGATGAGGATGGGGTTCGTGCTGATCAGCGGGTTCTCGACGACCTTGATGATGTCGCCGCTCTCTTCGACGACGAGGCCCTGAATCACCTTGCCGCTTTGGAGTTCGAAGACGTTGGTTTGGTACTTCTCGTTGATCTTGGCCGAAGGGTCGAGGAGTTCCTTGAGGATGTCGCTGGGTTTCAGCTTCGCGTCGAGCTTGCTGAGGTCCGGACCGAATTCTTTGCCGGCGTTGTCGAGCTTGTGGCAGCCGACGCAGTTGGCGACGGTGAAGAGTTGTTTGCCTGCGGTGTAACTGCGTTTGGAATGATCCGCATGGTCGCCGTGGTCGTGGCCCATCGCTTTGTGGTCGAGAGCTTCGACAACTTTGGCGAGGTCTTCGAACTTCCATTCGGTGCGCGGGCGGCGGTCTTTCAGCAGAGCGTCGGCCGCTTCGATCTTGTTCGCGGCGAGGTACGCTTCGGGGGCGGCTTCGTAGGCGTCGAGGTCGGCGACGACGTACAGCGCGGCATACATGCGACGCCAGTGGCCGGGGTAGGTGCAGACGATGGGGTAGATGCCGGGTTGCTTCGGGACGTTGAAGCTCAGGCGTTGCGAATCGCGTGGCTGCAAGAGCGTGCTCTTGGCGAGAATCTTTGGTGAGGTCGGGATGTAGTGTTGCTCGGCGAAGCCGGGCTTTTGGGCGTTGGCTTCGGAGAGCAGGCCGATTTCTTCCAAGGCACCGGGCAACGTGATCGCGAGGTTGTGGGGCATCAGGTCGGAGTTGTCGAGAATGAACTCGACGGGCTTGCCGGCTTGGACGGCGATGATGTCTTTGTCGTAGCTCATCTTTTCGAAGACGGTGCCGATCTTGATGACTCGGATGCCGAGTTCGCCGAGCGTCGCTCGCGCGAGCTTGGCGTCAGCGGCGGGCAACAGGGACGCGAGGGCGTCGCCGAATTCGAGCATGTCGATGGCGGGGGATTGCGTGCGGTCTTTGGCCGGGATTTTTTTCACGGCTTCAACCATCACGTTGAGCAGCGCGGGGGCCTCCTCTTTCGGCCACGTTTGCTTGGGCAGGCGTTGCAGCGAGCGGATGGCGGTGAGGCGATCGACGTCCTCCTTCACGAACTTGCTGAGCGCGGCGAAGGTCTTGGGTTCTTGGCCGCGGACGATCGTGAGGGCGTTCATGGCGGCTCGGCGGACGAGGCTTTCGGGGCCGCCACCTTGCAGGGTGAATTCGACTTTCACGGGCGGGGCGGGGTTCTTTTCGGACTTGAAGACTTCGGCTCGTTTCTCGTCGAGCACTTTCAGCGTGAAGTTGTTGAGGCGATCGGGGATCTCGGTGCGGTTGTAGATCACGATTTGGTCGATCGGGTGTTCGTCGCCGAGATCTACTTCCCAGAATGGGTTGTTGGTGTTTTCTTCGGTGTGAGTCTGACCGCCATCGCCGTAGATGCCGGACTTGTTGCCGTCGATGGCTCGTGAGGCGTCGCCGCCGGCTCCGGTGTTCTTTTGCGAGGCTCGGCCTCGGCGGGCGACGTTTTCGCCGCCGCTCATGACTTCGACTTCGGCGAGCGTGAGAGTCCCTTTGCCGGGCAACTCCACTCGGACGAATCTCCCTTGAGTCCCTTTGGTCGTTTTTGTCCTTAACGATTCCGGCAGTTCGTTCAACAGCGGCGAAACCCGTTCGTACAACGTCGCGCGAACCGACGCATCGGAGATCAATGGCATCGCGTTGACGAAATCGACGAGGCGTTTCGCGTCGGAGGTCGCGAGCTTCCAGGCGGCATCGACGTTGTCATCGACGTTGATCAGCGAGACGTAGCCGATTTGGCGGAAGATTGGTTGCTTGGCGGAGGTCGCGAGTTTTTCGAGTTCGGCGCGGGCGGTGGTCAGTTCGGAGGCGCTCTGGCCGGTGAGTTGGCGGACGAGGTCGAAGACGACGCTGGTGTCCACGTTGGCGGCTTTGCCGTCGAGCGACGCGATGCCGTCCATGATGACTCGCAGTTCGGGTTTCTTGTCGAGCTTGGCGATTTCGCGGATGGCTTCGCGGCGGTGTTCGTCGCGGAGGCCGGGGCGGTAGAGCATCTCGGTGGCGATCAGCCGCGTAGGATGGCCGCCCTCGGCCGTCTTCTTCGGGTCATCGGAAGGACGGCCGGGGGCGGCCATCTTACGGAACTCAGCGAGCAGTTCATCGTTGTTCAAACCCTTGAGCATGTAGCGGGCACCGGCTTCGGATTTGAAGGTGACTCGCTGGCCTCCTTTGGTGGCGTTGTCGAACAGCGGTTGCAGCGTGCGCAGGACTTCCTTGCTGAGGAATTCGAGGTGCAGGTCGGTCGGCTGCTCGTTGGCGATGAGCACGACTTCGGCGGCCTCGGGGCTGGGGATGAAGCTGGCGGCCCAGAGGGCCATCAAGCGGACTCGCGGCGACTCATCGGCGGCGGCTCGGCGGAGCAGGTCCAGGGCGTTCGGCAAGCGGTCATGCCATGAGGCGATGACTCGCACGGCGGCGGCGCGGGCGTTTGAGTTTTGAGATTTCAGCACTGATTCAAGCAGTTTTGTATTGATGACATTGTGATGTTGATGCAACCAAAGCACTTCAAGTTGGAAATGTTCGTGGATTGCTTTTCGACGAGGCAGAGTCGCACCGGACAGCGGCGACTGCTTGAAGAGACTGAGGGCACTTCCCGCCAATGCGTCTGTGGCGACGGAGATCACTTCATCCGACAGTCGTCCGGAAAGTTCAATTCGAGCACGATAGCGCACGCGGTCGTCTAAGTTGTTCTTAAGCAATTGAACCAACTTCTCGATTGGTTCACCGGAAATTGAATCCGGCTTGACCAACTCCCGTCCGACATACGTCACGCGATAGACGCGGCCGTGGTCGTGGTCTCGGCTGGGGTCGCGGAGGTTGTGTTGCATGTGGCCGATGATCGGGTTTTGCCAGTCGGTGAAGTAGATGGCTCCGTCGGGGCCGACCTCGACGTCGCCGGGGCGGAAGTTCGGGTCGGACGAGAAGACGATCGGTTCGACTTCGGTGGCTCCGAGGGAGGAGCCTTCGTTTAACCCGGAGCCAGCGGCGACGGCGGGCTGTGAGGACGTTGGTTTGGTGGCGGTCGCGCTCGCCGTTGGCTCACGGTTAAACGAGCTGCCGTGCAGCTTGTATTGCAGGATGCCTTGGAAGCCGATGACGTTGGCGACCAGCAGGTTGCCGCGGTGCTCTTCGGGGAAGTGGCTGCTCGACAGGACTTCGATGGCGGAACACGGCCGCGTCCGCTGCTGATAGACTTTCGGCGGGCGGTTGTGCTTGTTCGGAAAGTCGAGATGGCTGGAGAACAGCGGGCCGTGGGTCGGACTCGCGTCGGTGCCGTCCACGACGATGTCCTGACCCCAGGCGTCGAAGGCGTGCCCGTGCGGATTGGCGAAGCCGAACGTCACGTAGATGTCGGTCTTTTGGGTGCGCGGCTCGTAACGAAAGACTCCGCCATTCGCGAGCCGGCGCGGCGGGCCCCACGGGGTTTCAATTTGCGAATGGTGAAACGTCCCTTCCTGCATGTAGACCGCTCCGCCCGGATCGAGCACGAAGCTGTTGATGGTGTGGTGCGTGTCGGCGGTGTCGAAGCCGTGAACGAGCCGCTCTTTGATGTCGTACTTGTCGTCGCCGTCGGTGTCCTTGAGGAACAGCAGGTCCGGCCCCTGAGCGACCAGCACGCCGCCGTTCCAGAACTCGAAGCCGGTGGGGTTGTGGATGTCTCCGGCGAAGGTCTTGCAGACATCGGCTCGGCCGTCGCCGTTGGTGTCTTCCAGGATCAGCAGGCGGTCGTCCATTTTCTCGGTCGGCTTCCAGTGCGGATACGTCCGCCAGCAGGCGACCCACAACCGCCCCTTGGTGTCGAACGACATCTGCACCGGCTTGACCAGCTCCGGAAACATCGTCTCGTCGGCGAACAGCTCGACCTTCATGTTCTTGTGGACGGTCATCTTCTCGATGGCTTCCTGCCCGGAGAGAAACAGATGTTTCCGCCTTCGAGCGGCCCCGGCTTGTTCGTGATTACCGGAATGAACGGCGAGAGATTCGAGTCGTCGGGATTGATCTCTTTTCCTTGCGCGACATCCCACACGACCTTGTCACGATTCGATGTCAGTTGATCGAGCACATCCAGCTCGCGCTGCGCGACCGAGTAATTGGACAATCCATCTCCGTAGCCTCCCGGCCCTTCGGAGAATTTCAAGAATGCGCGATCGCCATAGGTCGAATAGCCGTCGGTCACTCGATACCGGTTGAACCAGTAAAAATTCTTCGCGACAACCGTGCCGCGAAGTGGTTCATGTTTCAACTCTCCGATATTGGTCTCATTAAACAATTCCCAACCTGCAAGAACCGACAAAACAAAGTCACCACGTTCGTTGATGTGGACTCCGTTGATCGTGAAGCGATCGGATGTAGTGGCAAACCAGTGAGGCTCGCCGTTTTGCTGTTTCTTTTTCCCACCTAATACAAAGATGGTCTTTCCCACCACTTTGGTTGCCGTCATCGTCGGCGTGAACAAGTCCACGAACGTCACGCCATTGGCCTTGGCGACCTCGCCCATCGCCTGCGAATACATCTTGAGCCGCGCGTTGGAGGCGGCGACGACCTCTTTGCTGGGCAGGTTGGGCGAGTCGATGAACTCGTGGGCGATGGGTGAGAACAGCACGAGCCTGGGAGCCGACTTGCCGTTGTACTTCTGCTCGAGCGTGTGCTTGATGAAGGCGGCGACGTTCTGTTGGAACGTGTCCAACCCCGCCTCGCCGGCGAACGATTCGTTGTAGCCATAGAAGGCGAAGATCACGTCCGCCTTGGTGTTGGTCAGCTCGAAGCGGTTCTCGCGGACCTTGTCGAGATCCTTCTTCGACAACTTGGCCGGCTGCGGACAGGGAGCCACCCCGCTCAACCACTCATCATGCGACCCAAACGACATCGACCGCATCCGATGATTCGGATTCTGCCACCCATCAATCTCATCGCCGGAATAACCCAGATTGCGGAAGACAAGATTGTGCTCCGGAAACCGCGCGTGAATCAGCGTCTCCAACCACCCAAAATGCTGCATCCGCTCCGCCAGCGTGTTGCCGACGATGCAGATGTGGTCCCCCTTGTTGAGCGTGAATTCCTGAGCGTTCACGACGGGAGCGACAAAAGCGATAGCGGCCAGCACGGCCCAGAGATGAGTTTTCATGGGAGCGTCCTTTGGAGTGCGGCGTGTCAGCACCGCTTTTCCTTCGTTCGTTATTCTTATCCGAATCCCAATGTGACTTTGCCTGGACCCAATGCGGTACTGACACATCGCCTTGGTGTATCGCGTTCTCGAAATAACGAACAAATCGTGACTTCAGTTGCGTTATGCCACGATGTTCTGCACCACCTTGCCATGCACGTCGGTCAGGCGGTAATCGCGGCCTTGGAAGCGGTACGTCAGCCGTTCGTGATCAAAGCCGAGAAGATGCATGATCGTGGCTTGCAGGTCGTGGACGTGGACTTTGTCCTTCGCCACCGAGAAGCCGAGGTCGTCGGACTCGCCGTGCATTGTGCCCCCTTTCACGCCGCCGCCGGCCATCCACATGCAGAAGCAATCGGGATAATGATCGCGACCGAGGACGTTGCCACCAGCGGTGCGGCCTTCGCGAAACGGAGTGCGGCCGAACTCGCCACCCCAGACGATCAGCGTGTCGTCGAGCAACCCGCGTTGCTTCAGATCCTTGATCAGCGCGGCCACCGGCTGATCCATCGTCGCACACTTCTTCGTGAGTCCGTCGGTCAGCCCTTCTCCCGGCCCGGTGCCGTGGAAGTCCCAGCCCCAGTCGAAGAGCTGCACGTATCGCACACCCGACTCAATCAATCGTCGAGCTAACAGGCAGTTGTTGGCGAGGCTCGACATGCCCAGTTTCGCGCCGTAGTTGTCCAGGACCGCTTGCGGTTCCTTGGTGATGTCCATCACTTCGGGGACTGACGTCTGCATCCGAAACGCCAACTCGTACTGCGCGATGCGAGTCGATGTCTCCGGATGTCCGAAGTCGCGAGCCTGTGCCTCGTTCAATTGCCGCAACGCATCAAGGCTCAGCCGACGCATCTCCCGATCCATGCCGTCCGGGTCGGAGGCATACAGCACCGGATCACCCTGCGAACGGCATTGCACTCCCTGATAGACCGACGGCAGGAAGCCGCTGCCGAACGAATTTTTGCCGCCGTTCGGCTGCACTCCGCTGGAGATCAACACGACGAAGCCCGGCAGATTTTCGTTCTCCGATCCGAGCCCGTAAGTCACCCACGATCCCATTGACGGTCGACCGGAACGCGGCGAGCCCGTGTAAAGCAGCAGTTCCGCCGGAGCGTGATTGAACTGATCGGTGTTCATCGAACGGATGACGCACATCTCATCGGCAACCTCATGCAGATGCGGAATCGCGTCCGACATCCACACGCCCCCCTTGCCGTTCTGCGTAAAGGTCCGCGGCGTCCCCAGCAACTTCGGCACGCCCGACGTGAAAGCAAACCGCTTCCCTTTGAGATACTCGTCCGGGCAGTTCTCGCCGTTGTGCTTCACCAGTTCCGGCTTGTAATCGAACAAGTCCAAATGCGGTGGCGAGCCGGTCATGTGCAGATAAATCACTCGCTTGGCTTTACCGTCGAGCGGTGATTTCTTCGGAGCCAACGGATTGACTGCCGCCACCGGACCTGCGGGTGCATCCTTACCCAACATCGACGCCAGCGCAATCGCGCCCAGCCCCGCTTGGCTGTGCTTGAAGAAGTGCCGCCGCGTCATCGCTTGGAGAATTTCGAGTTTTGGTTGCATGGCAAAATCTTTCCCGAAAATAGTTGAGTCGAGCTTTTGGATCGAAAGTTGATCTTGGAGCAATCCCCTCAACAACGGTTATATTCCTGACCTGATTGGTAACGAGCCTGAGTTTCTGCGGAGATTGAAAATGGCGGTTCGCGTGGCAAGCACACCAAAAACGAAGACGAAAAAAATCTCGGCCACCCTGCCCGCCCATGTCCATGAGCGGTTGGAAGAGGCGGCGGCGTGGCGCGGCGTGGCGCTGAGCGAATTCCTCGTCGATGCCGCCGTTCGCGAAGCCGAACAAGTGATAGAACGCGAGCGGATCATTCGGCTCTCCCAAGAAGACGCCAAGCTGATCTTTTCGCTGATGAAGAATCCTCCGCCGCCGAACGCCGCGATGAAAAAGGCCATGCAAACTCACAAGAGGCTGACTCGTGACAGCTAGAGTTGAGGCACTGTCTCGCGATCACAACCGAGAAGCCTTTGACTGCGGTGTGCCGGCCTTGAATCTCTTCTTGCAACGAACGGCGCGGCAACACCAGCAGAAAGGTGTTTCGCAAACCTTCGTGTTGATCGACGACGAACTCGCGTGGCCAACGCGGATTCTCGGCTACTTTGCGCTCACCGCGTGTGAATCTCCGACTGAGGATTTGCCCACGAAACTCGCTCGTGGACTGCCGCAGAAGATTCCCGCAGTTCTGTTGGGCCGGTTGGCGGTTGATCGGCAATTCCAAGGTCATGGTTTTGGTGCCACCCTGCTCGTTGAAGCCATTCGAGTTGTTGCTCAGATCATCCCGAAAATTGGAATCTGTGGATTGTTCGTCGACGCGAAAGATGATGCCGCTGCCGCGTTTTATCGCCACTTTGGATTTGCGCCATTGATGAGCAACACGCATCGGTTATTTCTCCCGCTGGAATCCATTCGGAAAATTGCTGAAAGGTGACGTGCGGCGCACGACGATTCATTCGCGCGACCTCACCGTCGCATCAACATCTCATCCAAATTCAACATCACGTTTCCGACGAGCGTCCAAGCGGCGAGGTCGACGGGGTCCGCTCCTTCGGGGAGCGGGCCGAGTGGGTTGGTTGCTAGTCGCTTCGCTTTATCGGCATCCTTTGCGAAGCGTTCGCGAGCTTGTTCATAGAGTTTGACCAGATCAGTGACTTCATCCGCAGTCGGTGGTCGCGACAGGCATTGCTCGAAACCGGTTTTCAATTTCTCTGGCGGAGTGCGTCCTGACTTTGCCATTCGGCGAGCAATTGCCTGAGCCGCTTCGATGTAAACCGGGTCGTTCAATGTGACGAGCGCCTGCAACGGCGTGTTGGTGCGTGCTCGGCGAACCGTGCAAACTTCACGATTTGTCGCGTCGAACGCCATCATCGACGGGTACGGGTTTGATCGACGCCAAGTCGTGTACAACGCGCGGCGAAACTTGTCGTCACCGGCACTTGTTTGCCAATCGGTGCCGCTACCGAAGGCCGCGCTGAGCCCCATCATCGGTTGCGGCGGTCTCACTGGCGGGCCATACAACTTCGGACTGAGCAGACCGCTCACCGCCAAAGCTTGATCGCGAATCGTCTCGGCTGACAATCGAAAACGCGGGCCGCGAGCGAGCAAGAAATTCTCCGGATCGCGTTCGAGCATTTCCGACGAGACCTTCGAGGACTGCCGATAGGTCGCCGAGGTCACAATCACTTTCAGAAAGGCTTTAAGATCCCACTTCAACGCAACAACTTCGGTTGCGAGCCAATCCAGTAACTCCGGATGCGTCGGCGCTTCACCTTGCGAGCCGAACTCCTCACTCGTGCGGACGAGTCCATTACCGAAGATTGTTTCCCAATAACGATTCGCCAACACGCGACCGGTCAGCGGATTGCGAGCGTCGATGAGCCACTTCGCCAGCGCGAGTCGATCCGGCGTTGAACCTTCCGGCAGTGGATGAAACGCAGCAGGAACACCCGGAGTCACCTCCTTGCCGAGATCCATAAAGTTGCCTCGCAATTGGATGTTCGTCTTGCGGCGTTTGTCCGCCGCCAGTTCGCGGTAGATCGGCACCGTTGTCGCCGGCTTGAGATCGGCCAGTGATTTCCTCGCCGCCGCGAGTTGATCGCGCGACGCGGCCAGTTCGGGAGCGATCGTCAGGTAGAACTTGGAAAGCTCCGTTTTCTGCGCGTCGGTACGTGTCGCAGCCGCCGTATTCAGGATCGCCACGATCGGAGCGGGGATCTTGGCGACCTCCGCCGCGCGGGGATCGTCGGTGGCCGACAATCGAAACTTGCCGAGCGTGTGATCGGCAAACGACGTATTTTGTTCGAGCGTGATCGTCAGCGTCGAACCTTCCGCGACCTCAACCGGAGCCGACGTGATCAACGTCAGCGCGTGCGGTTGTTGAAGTTGTCCGCCCACTCCCCAGCCTTTGTTCGCTTGCGGCGCGAGCACCACTTTCGCTTCAAAACCAGCTCCTTGCTCGAAGTCGGCAAACGCACTGGCGAATGGCACGCCGCGCACTCCGCTCAGTGCAAACTCGCTCGACGGCTTCGGCGGATCGACTGTGTCTTTGGACCAAATCGGTTCGTGCTTTTCATTGAGTACCACAACGCGGAAGTTTTTCGTCCGCTCTTCGGTGCCAGCGTCCGTGCGGTTCCACAGCATCACGCGGTCGATCGCTTGTTCGCCGCCGAGATCCACTTCCCACCACGGGTCGTCTCCCTGAGCCGTGTGTGACACCGAGCTCTTCAGGTAGTTTCCATCGGTGTTGCCGTCGATCGCGAACTTCGCTTCCCCGCCGTAATCGGTGCTGACCTGCTTCGCCGTTCCTTTCAGAGCGACGTTGTCCGCACCGCGAAAGACCTGTACTTCCGCCAGATGCAGGAAGCGAGCTTTGCCCGGCAATTCGATCCGCACAAACCGGCCGTTCAAGCGATTGCCGTTTGGCGGTGTGATCGTGGCCGACACTTTCGACAACACGAAGTTGCCGCCGCCGAAACCCGCTCCTTGTCCCGGCAACGCCGCGTCCGGCAGCGTCTCCAACCGCACCGCTTGCAACTTGCCCGCTGTGAGCGGTAACTCCAGTGTGTAGGTATCCGTCTTCGCCGCTTTGTCCGCTCGCACGACTCCGTCGTCTGCGGTTGTCAGCGTCACGCCGCTTTGAGATTTCGCACTCGTCGGCTTGAGCGAGTGCCACGCGAGCATCCGCGGAAACGCCCCGTCCCATTTCGCCTGCGAGTCCAAAATCACTGGCGTGATCGCCGCCGTCTCCGCTTCCAAACGAGCAACATCGGCCAGCCACTGCGTCTTTTGCTTCCGTTGCTCGTCAGTGAAGAGCTCCAGTCGTGGCGACTCATCGCCCCGATCGGCGTCTTCCGTCTGATTCAGGATCGCGAACACTTTGAAGAATTCTTCCTGCGTGATCGGATCGAACTTGTGCGTGTGACATTGAGCACACGCGATCGTCGTCCCCATCCAAGTCGCCAGCGTCGTGTTGACGCGATCGACGATCGCCACGTTGCGGAACTCTTCGTCGTTCGTGCCTCCTTCGTTGTTCGTCAGCGTGTTGCGATGAAAGGCAGTCGCGATGAGTTGTTCTTCGGTCGCATTCGGCAGCAGGTCGCCCGCTAATTGCTCGATCGTGAATTGATCGAACGGCATGTTCTTGTTGAACGCCTTGATGACCCAGTCGCGATATCCCCAGATCGTCCGCGCCGGGTCGTCCGCGTAGCCTGCCGAGTCCGCATACCGCGCGAGGTCCAACCACTGCCGCGCCCAATGCTCGCCGTAACTCTCTTTCGCCAGCATCCGGTCCACGAATTTCTCATACGCCTGCGGATCGGCGTCTTTCGCGAACGCTTCGATTTCTTCAAATGTCGGCGGCAATCCCGTGAGATCGAGTGCCACTCGACGTCCCAACGCGTAGCGATCCGCTTCTGGCGATTGCTTGATGCCTTCACGTTGCAATCTCGCCAGGACGAAGTTGTCGATGGGGTTCACAATTTGAAGCTTGACGTTGGAAGAGTCCGACTTCAGTTCTGGCACGGCGGGTCGGACCGGCGTTTCGTATGACCAATGTTTCGCGAACTTCGCACCTTGTTTAATCCAAGTACGAAACAGTTCGACATCGCGTGGATCAAGTTTCTTTCCGTGTCCTTTTGGTGGCATTTGCTCGTCGGGATTGGACGAAGTGATGCGACGAATGACCTCGCTTTCTTCGGGCTTGCCAAGGACAACCGCGACCTTGCCAGAATCCAGCTTTGCGGTCGCGCCATCGCGCGTGTCGAGACGCAACCCGACCTGGCGCTCTTTCTCGTCCGGACCATGACACTTGAAGCACGAGTTCGACAAGATCGGTCGAATGTCTCGATTGAAGTCCACAACCGGATCAGCGGCCATGACTGGAGTGACAGAGAAAACCGAGACCAACAGCACAAGAGCGCGTCGCATCATTGAAGACTTCCAAAATGGGCGAACTTGGTGGGCAGGATGCAGGCGGGAATTTCACTGCGAAACATGATACAGACTCAATGCGTCTGTTAAAGCTGCTCGGACATCATCATTTTCTTCGCCGACGGAAGTTACTGGGCGCAAACAGACCGTCGTCCACAACGCCGCACGACTTGAAGTTCTGGCGACGATTCACCACCGTCCGCATTCGATCACCTTGAAAATGTGACATTGGGAGTGATTCATGCGACAAATTCTGCGGCTTATGTGCATAGCCGTGTTGATATCGTCGTCTCTTGTTGGTGGTCGCATCCAAGCAGAAGGCGATCAGTTTCCATTGGGCCCGGATTCGCAAAAACAAGACGGTGTTCCCGAAGGAAAGGTCACTCAGCACACATGGCAGAGTAAAATCTTTGAGGGAACGACTCGCGACTACTTCGTTTACGCTCCGGCTCAGTACGATGGTTCGCAACCAGCGGCAGTGATGGTTTTTCAAGACGCTCACACCTATGTCAACAAGACTGGTCGCTTCCGGACGCCGATAGTCTTTGACAACTTGATCCACAAAAAAGAGATGCCTGTGACGATCGGCATCTTCATCAACCCCGGCCACAAAGGAGACTCGCCGATCGACTCTCCGTGGCAGGCGAACAACCGCAGCGTCGAATACGACACTCCAAGCGATGCTTACTCAAAGTTTTTGCTCCAAGAAATTCTGCCGGAAGTTGGCAAGACTTATAAGCTGACTGAAGACCCGGATCAGCGAGCGATCTGCGGAATCAGTTCGGGGGGAATTTGTGCTTGGACTGTTGCTTGGGAACGCCCGGATGCGTTTCGAAAAGTGCTGAGTCATGTCGGTAGCTTCACCAACATTCGAGGCGGTCATGTTTATCCCGCATTGATTCGCAAGACCGAACGGAAACCGATTCGAGTCTTCTTGCAAGGTGGAGAGAATGATATCGACAACCAATTCGGCAACTGGTGGCTCGCCAACAAGCAAATGGAGGCCGCATTAAAATTCAGCGGCTACGACTACAAATTCGCGGGAAGCAACGGCGGCCATGACGACAAACATGGCTCGTCAATTCTCCCTGAATCGCTCCGCTGGTTGTGGCGGAAATAACCTTCACGAAAAGGAGCAAGCAACATGGACTGGAAAGTGATCCTCGCGATCATCGGTTTCTGCGTGGGAGGTTGGTTGCTTGGCAAATTGATGACCGATTCTGGCCGCAACATGGATGACGGCGGCGGTGGATAAGCGACGCTAGTTTTGAAATCCGGAATGATCCTCTGCATTCATCAACTTGGAGAAACTCAAAATGTCAGACAACCTGATCAGTTCCCGTCGTGCGTTCTTCGGGCAGTGTGGCGTTGCTGTTGCGGGAGCGACGATGGTCGCCGCTGACAACAACAAATCCTTCGCGGCGGAACCTCCGAAGCGGAATGGCAAGAGCCACATGAAGCTCAGTTTGGCGGCGTACTCGTTCAACAAGTTCTTGGTGAATCGAGGGACTGCCGAACAAATCGCTGCGGCAAAGATGAAGCTCGAAGACTTCATTCAATTCTGTGCCGATCAGAATCTCGATGGGACCGAACTGACATCGTACTACTTCCCGAAGGAGGTCACTCCGGCGTTGTTGCGAGCGATCAAGGAGCAAACCTTTCGACTCGGTTTGGA
>JAPLNX010000110.1 GCA_026400935.1 Planctomycetia bacterium
CCTGATGCTCAGTTTTTCAGGACAATCTCAGCGGTATTGTGACGGAGTGAGTCGCCGTGACTTCTTACGTATTGGCTCGACGGGCTTGGGTGGTTTGACACTGGCAGAGTTGCTAAGGAGCGACGCTCGTGCGAATGCGACATCACGCCCGAAATCGGTGATCTATGTGGTGCTCGGCGGTGGCCCGAGCCACATCGACATGTACGACTTGAAGCCGCACGCTCCCACAGAGTTTCGTGGCCCGTTTAACCCGATCAGCACAAGCTTGCCCGGTGTGCAGATTTGCGAATTGATGCCACTGCAAGCACAAATGATGAATCAGTTATCGCTACTGCGCGGTGTGCAGTCGGTCGAAAATGACCATTATCTCAGCGAAGTTTATTCTGGCTTGCCACGCACGGCGGGGAAACGGCCGGCGTTCGGTTCGATCGTCAGTCGGCTGACCGAACGTCATTCGCCGCTGCCGCCGTATGTCAGCTTGAATGAAGTCAGTGTCGATCCGTTTGAGTACGAAAATCCGCATTACGTCGGTTCGGGCCATGCACCGTTTCGCCCATTCGGTCCTTCGCTCGACGACATGGTTCCGGTCAAATCACTGGAGCGATTACGCGACCGCAAAGAATTGCTCGCAACGTTTGACACACTTCGCAGAAAGATGGATCAACGTGACTTCTTTCGTGGCCTCGATCAGTTTCAGGCACAAGCTCTGGAAATCATTACATCGCCGCAAGTGCGTGATGCGTTTGATCTCTCGAAGGAGTCTGAAGACGTCATCGCTCGATATGGCAAAGGGAAATTCCCGCATCAGACTTACAAGACGATTCTCTACGATTGGAATGCGAAGGCGTTCGTACGTGCTCGCCGGCTTGTCGAAGCAGGTGCTCGCGTCGTGACGTTGCGAGTCGGCGACTGGGACCATCACAGCTCCGAGAATGGCGACATTTTCCTGTGTTTGAAAATGCTTCTGCCGCTGTTGGATCGCAGCTTGTTTGCCCTCATCTCCGACTTGAAGGAACGCGGGCTTGATCAAGATGTGCTTGTTGTTGTGCTGGGCGAGTTCGGTCGGACGCCGAAGATCACACCGCTCGGTCCCGGTCGGGAGCATTGGGCAGATGCCGGTTGTGTGCTGTTTTTTGGCGGTGGTTTGCAGATGGGGCAAGTGATCGGCGAAACCGATGGCCGCGCGGAGCGGGCCATTAGCGATCGCTTCACGTTCCAAAACATCATGGCCACGATCTACCGCGTCATGGGGATCGACCTGGAGATCAAACTTCCCGATTTCAACGGACGCCCTCAGCATTTGCTTGAAGACCGGTCACCGATTCGGCAATTGGTCGGTTGAGCGACGTCACGTGAACTTCGTCATCGTTTCTTGCGAATCTGTGGCGGTTCACGACAATCCCCGATTCGCGAGTTGGTCAACGATCATGATTGCCAACGCCAGCGAACGTTTATCCGCCTGCCGCAGGGGCACGAGCCCATGCTGCCTGTTTCAGAGGGCATTGCACGCTCGCGTGCCTGCAGCGTGCGGTTAAACAGAATCCTCAATACTGCGCGTGGTTTATCGCTCACGGATGAAGATCGGAGAATTGTTCCTCGTGGCCAAGAAGAAATCGTCTGCCCCTGCTGCTGCGGTTGCCGTTGCGGCTGCTGATGGCTCACCTGCTGACCCAGAAGTCCGCGTGGAAGAAGTCACTCAGGAAATCGGTCGCTACCTGTGGGAGCACCTGCATCGCCGCAAGGCTTCGATCTTCGAACGACGTTGGTGGGACGATCGCATCTTGTCGTGGGCGATGGCGGATGAATCGGTCAAAGTGCAAATGTTTCGATTTGTGGATGTCTTGCCTCGATTGAAGACTCACGAATCGGTCGCCCGCCATCTCCAAGAATACTTCGAGGAAGTCAGCACTCACTTACCAGGAGCGGCTCGGTTAGTGCTCGATTGGGCGGAACCAAATACGGTTCTGGGCCGAGCTCTCGCCGTGAATGCGAGAGCGAATGCGACGCGCATGGCACAACGATTCATTGCCGGTTCGACCGTTGACGAAGTCGTCATGGCTGTCTCCAAGCTGCGAAAACAGCGGTTTGCATTCACGCTTGATCTGCTTGGTGAGGCGACGATTTCGACCGAAGAATCAGATGCCTATCAGCAGCACTATTTGAAATTGATCGCCGGGCTTGCCGACCAAGTGAATATGTGGCCGGAGGATAGTCAGCTTGATTGCGATCAAAGCGGGCCGATGCCGCGCGTGAATGTGTCGCTGAAGCTGTCCGCATTGTGCAGCCACTTCCGCCCGGTTGATCCGCAGGGAACGACAGACGAAGTGTTGTCGCGACTCCGGCCGATCTTGCGAGCCGCTCGCGAGCATGGGGCTTACGTGCATGTCGATATGGAGCAATACGCCTTCAAAGATTTGACTGTCGCCATCTTCCAAAAGGTGCTGATGGAAGACGAGTTTCGCGACTTTGCTGATGTAGGCATCGTTTGCCAAGCGTATCTTCCGGATGCCGAACGTGACTTACAGCAGTTGCTCAAGTGGGTGAAGAAGCGTGGGACTCCGATCACCGTGCGGCTCGTGAAAGGAGCGTACTGGGATTACGAAACAGTCAATGCGGGCCTCAAAGAGTGGCCGGTCCCAGTCTTTCAAGAGAAGTGGCAATCGGATCAGAACTACGAGCGGTTGTCGCGGTTGCTGATGGAGAACTATCAACTGCTGCGACCGGCGCTCGCGAGCCACAATCTCCGGAGTCTGGCTTACGGAATTGCATGGGCACGACAACTCAATGTGCCGATCGCAGCGTATGAAATTCAAATGCTGTACGGGATGGCGAGCGAGCAAGCTCAGCTCTTTGCCGCGATGGGACATCGAGTTCGCATCTACACGCCGTTTGGAGAATTGATTCCCGGTATGGCGTATCTCGTGCGCCGCTTGTTGGAGAACACGAGCAATGATTCGTTCCTCCGACATAGCCTGACCGAACATGTCGCGATCGAGAATCTGATGCGACCGCCAGTCAGGGATCCCGATCTCGAATCAAATAACGCCACCAACAAAACAACGACTGACAACGAACCACTGACCACGGACAACGGACCAAGCCCCATGTTTCGCAATGAACCTCCTACCGACTTCAGCCAAGCCGCCAATCGCAAGGCGTTTCAGGAGGCGCTCGATGACGTCAGCACTCAGTTTGGCCAAGAATATCCGCTGGTGATTCGAGGTCGGACCGTTGAGCCGAAAGGTTTTTTGATTTCGTCAAATCCTTCCCATCGCGGCAAAATGATTGGGAAAATTTCGTCCGCCTCGCCAGAAAATGTCGATGCTGCGGTGCTCGCTGCCAAAGAAGCATTTCCCGAATGGTCGCGTATCGATGCGAAGTATCGAGCGGAATATCTCAATTTAATCGTGCGTAGTCTGCGTGATCGACGATTTGAATTAGCTGCTTGGGAAGTGTCTGAAGTCGGCAAGACGTGGGAAGAGGCGGATGCTGATGTCGCTGAGGCGATTGACTTCTGCTTGTTCTATGCAGAGCAGGCGATTGCGATGATGCAACCGCAGCCAACTCACTTGGCAGGCGAAGAGAACAGTTACTTCTATCGAGCACGCGGAGTTTGTGTGGTTATCACGCCATGGAATTTTCCGTTGGCTATTTTGACCGGTATGACTGTCGCCGCGCTGGCGACAGGCAACACCGTCATCATCAAGCCTGCCGAGCAATCGTCGGTCGTCGCCGCTAAGTTTATGGACATTCTGATGGAGACCGGCTTGCCCGATGGAGTTGTTAATTTCTTGCCGGGAGTCGGCGAAGACATCGGTCCGGCACTAGTGCAAAACCCCGACGTCGCGCTCATCGCTTTCACTGGCTCACGAGCAGTCGGCCTTGAAATCAATCGACAAGCAGCCTCGACAGACATGCGACAGGCCAGCGTCAAGAAAGTCATCGCCGAAATGGGTGGCAAGAACGCGATCATCGTTGACGATGACGCGGACCTCGACGAAGCGGTACTCGGTGTTGTGCAAAGTGCGTTCGGGTATTCGGGGCAAAAGTGCTCGGCCTGCTCGCGAGTGATTGTGCTCGAAGGAGTTTATGAGCTGTTTCTCGAACGCTTGGCCGGCGCGGTCAAGAGCTTGACGCTCGGTCCCGCCGAAGAACCGGGTACGACGATCGGGCCAGTGATTGACGACGAAGCGCGCGAGCGGATTACAGAATTCATAGAAATGGGGCGTACAGAATTTCGTGTGGTAGTGGGCGATGAGGTTCCCGCGAAATTGGCGAAGGAAGGTTACTACGTCGCTCCTCATGTTTTCGCAGACGTCGATCCGAGTTCTCGGCTGGCTCAAGAAGAGATCTTTGGTCCAGTGCTCTGTGTCTTCAAAGCGAAAGACCTCGGTGAGGCAATCGGTATTGTGAACAACACCGACTATGCCCTCACCGGTGGCCTTTACAGTCGCAGCCCAGCAAACCTTGCTCGTGCCCGACGCGAGTTGCAAGTCGGTAATCTGTATCTCAACCGCCCGATCACTGGAGCTCTCGTCAACCGGCAACCATTTGGCGGTTACAAACTCAGCGGCATCGGGACAAAAGCGGGCGGTCCCGATTACTTGCACGAGTTCGTCATTCCGATCAGCGTGACCGAAAATACGCTTCGTCGCGGCTTCGCACCGAAGTCCGAAAAAAGCTGATACCTCAATCATTCGTAACGCAACGCTTCGATCGGGTCTAAACGACTGGCTCGGCGGGCAGGGTAGTAGCCGAAGAAAACTCCGACGGCACCTGCGAAAATAAACGCGGCAATGGCGGCCACGAAAGAGACTTCGTGCTTCCACGGAGTGCCGCTGCTGAAGGCGTTGATTAGGGACACGACGCCGACCGAAGTGCCGATCCCCAGCGAGAAGCCGATCACCCCACCGATACAAGACAGTAGAACTGCCTCGACTAAGAACTGCCGCAGGATGTCGCCGGAACTCGCGCCGACCGCCATGCGGATCCCAATCTCGCGAGTTCGCTCGGTCACGGACACCAGCATGATGTTCATGATCCCGACGCCACCAACGATCAACGAAATGCCCGCAATCGCGGAGAGCATGAGCGTCAGCGTTCCCGTCACAACGCCAAAGATGTTGGCGATCTCGGTCGTGTTTTGAACAACGTAATCGCGTGGCTCGCCCGGTTGAATGCGATGCCGTTCGGCCAGCAGTTGGTCGATTTCGTTTTGAGCTTCGGACATCAACGGCGTGGAACGAGCCGATGCCATGATCGCGTTGACGTTGTCGAATTCCGAACCGCTCAACCGTTTGCGAACCGTCGTATACGGCATCAGGACGACGTTGTCCTGATCCTGGCCGACCATGTTCGCGCCCTTCTTTTCCAGCACGCCAGTCACTCGAAACGGGATGTTTTTGATGCGAATAGTTTCACCGATTGGGTTGGTCGTTTGAAACAGTTTGGCGACGAGCGTATGCCCGATGACGCAGACTTTGTTCGCACTAGTGACGTCTCGATCGGTGAAGAATTCGCCAGTTCGCAGCGGCCAATTGCGAACCGTGAGGTAATCGCCACCAACTCCGTACATCTCGCGCGGATTGAAATTCGAGCTGCCGTAAATGATCTGGGCGTTCGCTCCGACGAGCGGTGATGACGCGAGAATCGATGGACAATCCCTGACGATGGCGTCTGAGTCACGAGCAGTCAGCGTCACGTTGGCCTGCATCACACCGCCACGTTGACGATTCCCCGGAAAGACCATCACGACGTTACTGCCAAGCGCCTCGAACTGTCCTTGTACGAGCGAACTAGCACTCTGGCCGAGCGATACCATCGTCGTCACTGCCGCGATCCCGATGACGACTCCCAACACAGTCAGTCCCGCGCGCATTTTGTTTTTGGCAAGTGCTCGGATCGCAATGCGAAGCGTGAGGAAGAGATTCATGTGATGGGAACTTATTTGAGTGGGTCGGCGAGGAGGAAGAATTGTTTATTGGTTATTTTTTGATGGTGACGTTTCTTGCTCCCCAAAATGATCCGTGACCAATAACCAATGCTCAATCCTGCCTTCAATTCCGAGCCGGTCCGACGGGGGTCGCTTGGATGCCAGTCACCAAGGCGTCGCTCTTCTTGAGTGATCCAGAAACCATCTCTGTGAATTGGCTGTCGCTGAGTCCGGTCGTGACTTCGATGGCCCTCAGCAAGTCTCCCTCCGCAACCCAGACGTGGCGTCGGTTGCGATCTTTTCGACGTTGCGTGCGGTCTTGAGCAGACAATGATTTCTCGGACTGCTGCGCCTCGTCCTGGTCATTACTGGGATTCGCTTTGGATTGACCTTCGAGGATCGGAATGTCTTCCAGGCGGACCTGCTTAGCACTCGGATAGAACCGCAACGCGGCATTCGGAATCTTGATGACGTCGTCTCGATGATCGACTTGAAACGAGAGGCTCGCGGTCATGCTGGGGAGCAGATCGAGGTCTGGGTTCGCAGCCGACACAATGACTGGATAGGTCACGACATTCTGTGTTGTTGTGGCGTTCAGCCGGATTTCAAGAATCGTGCCGTTGAACAATTTCTCCGGATACGCATCGACCGTGAATGTGACCGGATACTGCTTCTGTTGAGCCTGCTTGAGCCATCCAATGTCCGCCTCATCCACCGCCGCGTGAATGTGCATTTCCTTTCGCATGTCCGGGGCGACGATGAAAAGCTCTGGAGTTTGAAACTGAGCGGCGACCGTTTGTCCCGGATCAATTTTGCGTTCGATGACGATGCCGTCCACGGGCGAGAGAATCTTGGTGTAATTCAAATTCGCTTGCGAGTTTTCAAGCGTTGCTCTCGCTTGTGACACGGCGGTGTCTGCGACTTTGAGCTGTGCGTCCAGCGACAGCCGAGCGAACTTGAACTTGTCCATTTCCGCCTGTGCGATGAAGGTCTCGTCTTCTGTGCGAAGTGCGATGGCTCGCTTCTCGTCGTTGATCGCCTGCTGCAACTGAGCTTTGACGCGGAACACGTCCGCCTCACGACTGGCAAGCGACGCTTCATCTCGCGAAACGTTTGATTGATAGAGCGTCGGATCAACCGTGGCCAGCAAGTCACCGACCTTGATCTCTTGATTGAACTGACAAAACAACTCCTTGATCGGCCCAGACACGAAGGAGCCGATAACGACTCGCAGCTTCGGCTTCACTGTGCCGGTGGAGTTCACGACGGAGACGATGTTTCCCTGCTCGACGCTCGAAGTACGCCAAACAATTTTGTTTCGCTTGGCCCAGGATTCTTTCACCGGCTTATAGGCGGCAGCGGCAACACCCGCCAAAATCAGGAAGACGAACAAAAGTTTGATGAAGAATCGCATGGTTGGTTCAACAAGCCTGTCCGTAGCCACGCTCGCTAGAGCGTGGGAATTCGAGGGGGAGACATGACCCACGCTCTGGCGAGTGTGGCTACCGTGAGACGAGAAATTGCAGGGCGGGTTCAATATGTTTGGCGACAACTGTGAAACCGCGCGGTCGCAGGGCAGTAGTTACCGGGCTGAGTGAAGTCTCGTTTCGGAGATCGTAATGGCTTTGATTGAGATTCGTGATGTATGCAAGGTCTACGATTTGGGCGAGGTCAAAGTTGAAGCCCTAAAAAACGCGCAACTGACCATCGAGCAAGGGGAGTATGTCGCGTTGATCGGCCCTTCCGGTTCCGGCAAGAGCACGTTGATGAACACGCTCGGCTGTTTGGATCGTCCGACGAGCGGCAGCTACAAACTCGCGGGCGTTGAAATCGCCACGATGTCAGGTAACGAGCGTGCTCGCATTCGCAATCAGCGGATTGGCTTTGTCTTTCAGAACTTCAACTTGCTTGCAAGAACCTCCGCATTGGAGAACGTCGAGTTGCCCCTGCTGTATTCAAAAGGAATCTCGACTGCTGAACGGCGTCGCCGCGCGGTTGAAAAGCTCAAGCTAGTTGGGCTTGGCGAGCGGCTTGATCATCATCCGACGCAGCTTTCCGGTGGTCAGCAACAGCGTGTCGCGATCGCGCGAGCACTTGTTAACGAGCCAGCAATCCTGATGGCCGATGAACCGACCGGAAACCTCGATTCTAAAACCAGCCGCGAAGTGATTGCCTTGTTTCGGGAATTGAATGAGCAATCGGGTATCACTGTTATCTTGGTGACTCACGATCAAAGCGTGGCTCGCAACGCCAAGCGGATCGTTGTCCTACGCGACGGCGGAGTTGTCTGCGATACAACTGACTTTTCCCAAGCTACCCAAGCTCTACAAGCGGAGCTTCCGGAATAACCCGCAAGCGGGCCGCAACCGTCAGACGATGAACGATCGGGATTCTCGTACTCGGCGTAGCTGCAGTTACGTAGCCGTCATCGCTCTGCTTGACGAGCCGAATGTTGAAAACGCTCCGCTACGAGAAATTCGCAACCTTGTAGAGAAACTCTCGGCTCTTCGCGTGGAGCGATGACGGCTACGTAAATTTGCTCCGAGCATTTGGAACTTCGGCATGATTCGCAAAGCGCTGATCTTCCTGCTCACGGTGAGCACCGCGCTTTCGGCAAACATTGCCGCCGCTCAGCGACTTTTCCCCACGCTCTTTTCTGAACAACGAGCGATCTCCGTCCGCGACCCTTCACAACTGGTCCGGACGCCGTTGCCGGATTCGCCGTTGCCCTCGACGGTTTCCAACCTTCAGCCGGAGTTAGAGACGCTCTCGCTGTCGCTAGACGAAGCAATTCGAACATCCCTGCAAAACATGAATGTCGTGCGTGTGCTGAGCGGCGTCACGGCCACTGCCAGCGGCCGCACAATCTACGATCCCGCCGTCGTAAACACCGGCATCGACGAGCAGAACGCAACATTCGATCCGAAGTTGCAGATCCTCAATTCCTGGAACCGGCTCGAAAACCCGAAGTCGATTTTCGATCCTACGAATCCCGATAAGGACCATCCCGAACGCTCGCTCATCACAGGCACGCGAAACGACAACTTTCAGACGTCGGCGAATGTAAACAAGAAAAACGCGCTCGGCGGCATGTGGGACTTGGACGTCAACGCCAGTCCGTCGCGCACGCGGCCAGGTCTGTTTCCTCTGAATCCGCAAACCACATCATCGACGAGCATCGGCTACACGCAACCGCTTTTCAAAGGTGGCCGTGTCGCAGCGAATCTCGCGCCGATCGTATTGGCACGGATCGACACGGAGCGATCGTATTTTCAATTCAAGGACTCCGTGCAGGAAAATGTGCGCGGAGTGGTCGAGGCGTATTGGTCGCTGGTCGCCGCACGGACCGACGTGTGGGCGCGGCGTCAACAAGTCGATCAATTGACCGAAGCGGTGAAACGGATCACTGCACGAGTTGCCAAAGATCTCGACAACCGCGCGGACTTGGCCCAAGCACAACTGACACTTGCGAACTTCCGTGCGAACTTGGTTACGTCGGAAGCTAACGTGATTCAGCGTGAAGCGGCACTACGAAACATTCTCGGCTGGACTCCGACGGACGGCCTGAGATTGATCCCCAACACACCGCCACAGAGCGAACGTTTTCACCCCGATTGGAGGCAGATCAACGAACTCGCGGGCGAACGTCGGCCAGACATCATTGAACTCAAACTGATTTTGGAAGCAGACGAGCAACAGTGGCAGATCGCCCGCAACAACGCACTGCCGCAAGTCGATGCTGTCGGCACATATCGCTGGAATGGCCTCGAAGGGACAATGCCCAACGGGTCCTCCATTTCATCCGGACGCGGCCAATTCACCGATTGGACGCTCGGTGTGAATTTTTCCGTGCCGCTTGGATTGCGTCAGTCACGCGCAACTCTGCGTGCTCGCGAACTTGTCATCGCTCGCGATCGAGCGAACTTGCAACAAGTCGATCAATTCTATGAACAATACCTCGCATTCCATGACGCGCGGCAAGCGTCACGAGTCAATTTGGATGCTCAACTTTTGAGATATCGCACCGGGCAGACGATCCTACTCAACGTCCTGCAGGCGCTCGTCGATTGGGGCAACTCCGTCTCGTCAGAGGCGAACGCACTCACGCAATACAACACGCAACTAGCAACGCTCGAACGCCTGACCGGCACAATCCTGGAAACACATGGCGTTGTCTTCTATGAGGAACGCTGCGGTTGGCTCGGCCCGCTAGGCCACTTCGGCGGCGAACGAGAATATCCGCAAGACATGCGACCGTCTCAGAACAGCGATCGCTACCCGGTGTCCGACAAACCCGCAGAAGAGGCGTTCGACCTGAAACCACCAACCAACCTCCGAGACCGCTTGCAGGACGTGCCCTACGATGACATCAAATTACCACTGCTGGATGAACGCTTGCCCGAAGTCCCCCAAAAACAAGACCGTAAGCCCCCGTCAAATGCCAAGACTCCCGTCAAACGCCCGGCGCAGTCCCTCCCGCTCCTTAGGAACGAGGCCGGAATCAAGCATTCGTTTTTTACCTGCCTTCATCCCAATGCAAGTTGGTAACTCACACGAGCGACAGAGCGACTTCATTTAAGCAAAGATCTCTCGAACGACGCGGCATTCGCGCTTGGCGGTAAGAGTCTGCTCTTGTCCGTTATGGATGTAGGTCAGCTTCTGGTGGTCGAGGCCGAAGAGGTGCAGTAGCGTCGCTTGATAGTCATTGCCAGTGACGATGTCTTTGACTGCTCGATGGCCAAACTCGTCAGTCTCGCCGAATGTGATGCCAGGTTTGATGCCGCCGCCTGCGAGCCATGTCGAAAAACCTTGACCGTTGTGGTCTCGACCGCCGGTCGCTTGATCTCCTTCAGTGACGGGGAGCCGTCCGATTTCGCCGCCCCAATGGACAACGGTCGTGTCGAGCAGTCCGCGTCGTTTGAGATCCATAACGAGAGCCGCTGCTGGTTGGTCGGTCCTACGACAAATCGCAGGGAGTCCCTTTCGAATATCCGTGTGCGTATCCCAAGGTTGGCCGCCGAGGAACAGTTGCACGAAGCGAACACCTCGTTCGACCAGTCGCCTCGCAATCAAACAACGCGTGCCGTATTCCTTCGTCTCATCGTGATCGAGGCCGTATAGTTTTTGCGTTTCGGCAGTCTCTTGCGACAGGTCGAGCGCCTCTTTCGCTGCTGTCTGCATCCGCGCAGCCAGTTCATAGGACTGAATCCGAGCTTCGAGGTCCGCCTCGCCAGGATGAAGTTCGAGGTGCCGCCGATTCAAGGTGCGGAGCAAATCGAGGTTCTGGGCTTGGAGCGAGCCTTTTAAATGAGGTGGCGGATCGAGGTTCAAGATGCGCGGCTCTTGAGCGCGCAGCACCGTTCCTTGAAACAGCGGCGGCATGAATCCGTTCGACCAATTCAACACGCCGTCGACCGGATGCCCTCCCGGATCGCTGAGCACCATGTATGCGGGCAAGTCCTGGCTCTCGCTTCCGAGTCCATACGTTAGCCACGAGCCAAGTGCCGGTCGCCCCGTCACGGCTGGGATGCCTGCATTGATGTAGCGAATCGAAACCTCGTGTCCGTTATGTCCGCTGTGCATGGAGCGGATCAAGCAAATGTCATCGACGATCCCTGCAGTATGCGGCAACAGTTCCGAAACCTCGGTCCCGCAGTCACCATGCTTTGCGAACGTCCACGGGCTGCCGAGCAGTTTCTTACTGGCTCGATTCACGAAGCTGAAAACAACCTCACCGGAGTAGTCGGTCCCGCTGAACTTCGTGAGTTCCGGCTTGGGGTCGAACAAATCCATGTGAGCCGGGCCGCCGTGCATGAACAACGATATCATCGCATTCGCTCGCGGTGCGTGATGCGTTTGCTTTGGCATCAGATCATATGTCTGCGGCTTCAACTTCAACGTCGGCGGAACAGCCAGCGCCTGGTCTTGGTTCAACAGCCACGCGAGCGCGACCGAACCGATACCGAGTGCGTTTTCGGCAAGGAACTGGCGGCGAGAACTAAGTCCGACATTTGACTGATGGATCATCGGAGACTCCGATTGTTTTGAATTAGTCGACATACAAAAACTCGTTGGAACTTAGAACCGCTTGGCACAGATCCGTGAGGGCCTGCAATTCGGGATCCGGTGTGGTGGCTGTTGTTGTCAGCATTGGCAATTGTTGGTTCAGGAAATTCAAGACGGCGTAAAGTTCCGGCTGAGTGACGGGGCGGCCATAGGCAATTTGCCAGGCAGTGCTGACTTGGCTGACGAATGACGGCGGTGGCGGTCCGTTGAATTCTTTGTCCGCTTGCCACGATCGTTCTTTGCCATCGGCTGTTCTCAACTTGAGGGTTACCGTCCAGCCGAAGGAATCGGATGTGACTGACTCGCGGCAATCGGCGGCGAAGTCGATTGTGTCGCCGGATTGCACTTCGACGGTTACAACCGGCGTGTCGATCGTGCTGTGTTGAGCGATCCATTCGCCATGCAGTCCAGTTCGGCTGCTGACGATCCGGCCCCGCACGCCGTCACCATTTTCAGAGGGATGATGTAACTGGCCGGTGATCGACAAGACTCCGCCGAACGGCGCGGTCCAGCGTCGAATGGTTGCGTGTTGTAAATCGTTGCCTGCGTGGCCGCCGTTCGCGTGGAGGATCACATAACCCGTTTGTGGGTCGGGTAAGGTTGCTCCCCCTTGCCATGACGAACCGGTCCAATGTGGCAACGATTTGAATGATTTGGTTCGCTTGGTCTCGGCGTCGAATTCACCGTAGCCGAATTGCCACGGACGGCGCGAGCGTTCAGGAATAAACTGAGGGTCAACCTCAAACGGAAGCGGCGATGCTGACACCGATTCAGCCCGAACGCGGGAGGCCATTGAGGCCGCCTGCTTGAGAATGAAATCGCTATTCATGAGCATCAACGATTGCGTGGCGACGGTCGATGAGGGCCGTTTATCGCAATTGACTTCCATGACTGGCGCGTCGAACGCCCGCATTAGCGTTTCTGGTTTGCTTCGTTTCGTTTCGACATAGAGGCTACGGCGAGTCATATCGTCGACGATCACTTGCCCGACAAAATCCTCTGAGACTGGGATTGGCTTACCAAACATCGCCTGCTTGAGCGAACCGCTAGCGGCGAGGACACGATCGCGCATGACCTCAGCGTCAAGTCGCCGTACGCTCATACGACCGAGCAACAAATTGCTGGGATCAACCGCATCCAGCTCGGGACGTCTCGCCGTTGATTGCCGATAGGTTGTGGAAGTCATCATCAGCCGATGGATGCGTTTGAATGAAGCGTTCGTAGTTCCGCCTTCAGGCGGTAACGGAGTCGATGAATTTGCAATGCCACCTTCAGGCGGGACAACAAACGTTGCGAGCCAATCCAGCAATTCGGGATGCGTTGGTCTTTCGCCGAGTTGGCCGAAATCGCCGGGAGTGCCGACCAGTCCGCGTCCGAAGTGATGCATCCAAAGTCGATTTGCGAGCACTCGACCAAACAACGGATCTTTGCCGCTCGTGAGATAGCGAGCGAATGCGAGACGTCGACCACTGGTTGGCAGCGAGGCGTCTTTGACTGGAAACTCGACCGATTGTCCCGGCGGCGAAGCGATCGTCAGCATGGCTGGAGTGACTGTGTCTTTGGGTTGCCGATGATCACCGCGATGAAAGATGGTCGTGATGGGCGGCTGTCCGCTCTGCTCGGCTAGTAAGCTGACGAAATCCTCGACCGGTTTTTCGTTTCGCTTTGCTTGAATCGTCGCGGCTTCCTTTTTCAGTTCCTCAGCTGCTTGTGGATTGTATTGGTAGAGATTCCCCGCGTTGATGTTGAGGCTCGGGTTTGTCGCGACCAACTTTTGTTGATCCGGTGTTCGTTTATCGGCGGCTGTTTTAAATGCTGTTTGAAGTTCTTCGCGTTGATCGGCCGGGCGTTTCTCCAAGTCTTTGTCGAACGCTTCGGCGATAAATTTTTCGCTCTTGGAGTTGTAGACAGCTTGCAGCTTTGCCGCTTCTGCTTCGATTTCAGCAGCCTTTGCGCGATCGGCGTCTGTGTAGAGAGACACGATTCGCTCACGCGGAATGACCCAGCCTTTCCAATTCAGAGCTGGTTCAAAGATGGCTCGCAATCGGTAGTAGTCGGCATGTGAAATCGGGTCATACCGGTGGTCGTGACATTGAGCACAACCAACCGTTAGCCCCAACAACGACGAACTCACGATCTTGACGGTGTCAGCAACGACTTGATTGCGTGATGTATCCGGATCGCCCTGACCACTCGCTGTCGGATCGGCAGCCATCCGCAAGAACCCGGTCGCGACAAGCTTCTCGATCGACTCGGGTGACAAGTTTTTGTACGGCGGTGCGACCAGCTCATCTCCGGCCAATTGCTCGGCGAGAAACTGATCGAGCGGCTTGTCGTCATTCAGTGAGCGAATGACATAGTCGCGGTACTTGTAGATGTAGGGCCGCGAGGTATCGACGTTGCCATCCCCTTCTGAATCCGCATACCCCGCGGTATCGAGCCAATGACGCCCCCATCGCTCGCCATAATGCGGCGATGCCAAGAGCCGATCGATCAATCGTTCATAAGCGTCTGGAGCATTGTCGCTGAGAAACTCGTCGGTCTCTTCACGTGATGGCGGCAGGCCGAGTAAATCGAAGTACGCTCGCTTAATTAACGTGAGCTTGTCTGCTTCTGGTCCAAAGGAAAGCCCTTTTTCTTGCAGTTTGGCGAGCACAAACAAATCGATCGCGTTTCGGATTTCTGGTTTCGGATTTCTGATTTCCGGCAGCGCCGGTCTCTTCAAAGTCTGAAACGCCCAGAACGACCGCTCCTCATCCGTGATGCCCGACCCTTTTCCAATTTCGGCAGGCTCTTCGCGAGCGGTCTTTGCTCCGGCTGCGATCCATTTTGTAAGCGTCTCAATCTCACGAGCCGAAACTTTCATCGGCCCCGGCGGCATCTCTCCGGCTTTGATTCGCAGCAACAACACGCTGGATTCCGGCTTTCCCGGATCGATCGCTGGACCAGACTCGCCCCCTTTTTTCATCAGCCGCACGAGTCGCAAATCCAGCTTCCCCTTCGGCTCCTCTTCTGCTCCATGGCAATCAAAGCAATGCGCCTTCAAGATCGGTCGCACGTGAACCTCAAACGTGAGCTCCTCACCGAAGGTCACGTCCGATCGTGTCAAAACCGCGAGGCAAACAACTAACCAAGCCAACAAGCAACGGCCACGAATGGACATCGGTAAAAACCTCAAATCGAGTTCGGCAGGACACGGACAGAATTTTCGGCGGGAGACACCAAGTAGGCGTCACCGTGATTCTGGCCGACTCAGCGAGAAGACTCAATGAGGAATTTGTCAGTAGGTGACTTCTAAAAACAGCGTGTTAACAGGTTAGAGGCCCTTCAACTGATAGTCGCTGTAGTTGTGACGGCCATCAAAACTTTCCATTCGCTGACTGAGTTTCTCACGCGAGCAACTTGTGGAAGTCGAATATGAAGGCATTGTCAATTTCGGATGGCGTGCTGATGAGATCGACTCCTCGGATGCCGGAGACGGTGTCGCTATCGGCACCGCCGTCGATGTCATCTGCGCCGTCGCCGCCCAGGCAGACGTCGCGGCCAGCTCCGCCGCGAAGCGTGTCGCTGCCCGCATCACCCAGCAACGTATCGTTGCCTCCCTGGCCATCCAGGTAGTCGTTGCCATCACCGCCGGAGATCGCGTCGTTGCCGATGCCCCCGATGATCGAATCATACCCCTTGTCGCCGCTGATGGTGTCATCGGCCGTGCCGCCATCAATCGTGTCGTTGCCGTCGCCACCAAAGATCATGTCACGGCCATCGCTGCCGCTGATTACGTCAGCGCCGATTCCGCCGTCGAGCGTGTCGTTGCCTGAATCACCTACGATCGTGTCGTTCCCACCGCCACCTGTGATCGAATCGTTATCTGCACCGCCACTGATTCTCTCGGCTCCGATGCCCCCGATGATCGTGTCTTTGCCCGACCCGCCGTTGATCACACCTCCTGCGATGCTAGACAGCAAACGATCCGGACCATTGCCACCATTGAGAGTCACGAGTCCATTGAAAGCACTGGCGTCGATCGTATTTCCCAATGCGGAAACCGCCGTGAGAATCGCTCGCTCGATTGACATGAGCGTGTCTGAGCCATTGCCAGTCAACTGTGCCCCGGACAACGTCTGAGTGAACACGGAAGTCTGATTGATCTGATCGATTCCATTTCCACCATCGATTAAATCGCTTCGCGTACCACCAAGCAGCGTGTCGTTTCCATCCAAGCCATGCAGCGCGACGGCCCCCAACGTGTATTGCGACGCGTCTAACAAATTGTTTTTCGAGTCTCCGGAGAAATCAACATTTTCCAGATTGAGAAGCGTGTCCGCGCCAATGCCGCCGCCGATCACCTTGGTGTTGGTGATCGTGACATTGCTAGTGACGGTTGCCGCATGCAAATCGATCCCACCTTCGCCGTTGAGAAGATCGTCGCCGAGTCCACCGGACAACGTGTCGTTGCCAGCGCCCGCCTTGAGCGTGTCATTTCCGTCGCCACCACTGAGTGAATCGTCCGATCCGCCGCCGGTGAGTGAATCGTTGCCCTTACCTCCCAGCAGTGTGACCGCGCGCTGGGACGAAGTGGCCTCGAGAGTGTCGTTGCCGTCACCGCCGTTAACCGTCAGTGAGCCTGCGAAATTCGCAGGGAGGCTCGCCACCGTGACCTTGTCATTGCCGGAGTTAGAATTAATCGTCAGTGATCCAAGAGTACCGATTGAGAACGCCGTCGCCTCAAAGGTGCTTCCGGTGAGTAGGAACGTATTGGCGTTCATCGCCGAGAGAACGACGTCGGTGTCGTTTGTGCTCGGCAGATTGAAGATGGCTTCGGTGGGAGTGCCGTCGATCGTGATCGGTTCCAAACCGGTGTAACTGATGGTCGTCGTCGTAACGCCGTTACTCTTCAGTTGAATGCTGCCATCGTTGACGTTGCTGTAATTGGCCGTGAAGGCATTAAAGCTGCTGTCGAAGTTGATGACGTGCAGAGTGTCGTTTCCGCCGACTCCGCCATTAAAGGTGATCACGAACGGGAGGCCCCCGTTCCGAGCGTCGATCGTGACAGTATCATTTCCCGTTGAGGTGTTGATGACGACGTTAGCGAGCCCAGTCACCGGAATATCTTCGTAGACACCGGCGAAACCGGGGGCCGCTTCATAGCTGACTCGCACCATATTCGGTGCCCCAGGCACGAAGCTGAGCGTGATGCCGTCGTCGGAATTACTTGCTCCCGACGGTCCGCCGTTGTCTGTAATCGTCAGTGTTTTATTGTTGCCGGTCCCAGTCACAACAACTTGAGTGCTGACGAACTGCCACAGTTCAGACGTGCCTCCCGACGCGTTGCCGACGAAGTCGATGATTCCGGTGCCGCTTGACTTGAGCGTCAGCCGATACGTCCCTTCGATTCCGGTGACACTGATGGGGTTGAGCGAATAAAGACTGCCGCTGCCGGTCAACATTCCGGCGGTGAGTGTCAACGTTGTCGGCGTCCCACTGCCAACGGGAGTGCGTGTCAGCACGAAGTCGCTGATATCAACACCGGTGACTGGCTCATTGAACGTGACCGCGATGGGACCAACCGCAACCCGCTGCACGTCGGGAATCGACTGAATCGTCGGGATGGGCGGGACGGTATCAACGCGATAAGCCTCTCCCGGCGTGAAGTTCACCGCACTAATGTTGTTAACCGAGTCCAGCACATTATGACCGGCCGCATTGAAGTCGATCGACAATGTTCCGTCGCTGACTCCTGTGCTCAGCGTCACGGTGTAGGTGGTGCCGCTCCCGGTGAGGTTGGTGATGGCCGCACCGCTCAGGCCGGACGTGTCCAAGACAAAGTTGTTCGTCGTGACACCAGTCACAATTTCGTTGAACGTCACGAGGAAGTGGAGACTGGCCGCATTCGTCGGCGAGCTGTCGAGCCGAGTGATCGAAGTGACCATCGGCTTGAGTTTGTCGAGCGCATAAACCTGACCTGTCGTGAAGCTCACCTCACTCGTATTCAACGCCGCATCGAAGACACCTCCTCCAGCAGTTGTATCGAAGTCGATCCACATTGTTCCTTCGCCGGTGCCGGTATTGGCCGTCACCGTGTAGGTCGTGCCGCTGCCGGAAATGCCCGTGATCGCGGCACTGGTCAGTAATGTCTGATGCAACACGAAGTCATTCATGCCAACACCCGTCACCGGCTCACTGAACGTGACGGTGAAATTCACGCTGTTGATGTTTGTGGGATTCGGATTGGCTCGCACGATCAACGTGACCACCGGCGGCGTATGGTCAACGACGTATGTTTCGCCCGCCGTGAAGTTCGCCACGCTGATGTTGCTGACCGAATCCAAAACGTTGTGGCCGCTCGCCAGGAAGTCGACAGACAGCGTGCCGTCGGCGGTTCCGGTGTTCGTTGTCACGGTGTAGGTCGTGCCGCTGCCGGTAACGTTGGCAATCGATGCAGCGCTCAAGCCAGTCTTGTCCAAGACAAAGTTACTCGTCGTGACACCGGTCACGATTTCGTTGAACGTCACGAGGAAGCCAACAGTGGCCGCTTTGGTCGGATCGGTATCGAGGCGTGTGATCGAAGTGACCGTCGGTTTAAACTTGTCGATGGCATAGACCTCGCCCGCCGTGAAGGTAAGTATTCGCCGAAGGCGTGGGTGTCAGAAAATGGCCTGCCCATGAATTGCGAAGTTGGAGTAAAAGGTCGGGCGTCATGGACGACACCCAGCTCTTATCTCCGGCGAGTTTTTCGATCGCTGAGTTGTTGACAGTC
>JAPLNX010000246.1 GCA_026400935.1 Planctomycetia bacterium
AGGATTTCCAGTTGCCGCTCCGTCGCCTCAATCCGCACTGCCTTCCTTGGCATCGCACCACCCTCCGTTAAAGGTGATGCAGTAATGACACAAACTCGCTTTTTATGGAGGATCAATTCTCGGTCGTGGTACTAGCGCAATGACGGGCAGGAGTGCCCGTCCTACTTCGTTGGTTTCCCAACTGTCGTCTCTTTCAACGAGTCTCGCAGCGTCGTGATCAAGACCAGTGGGCGGCCCGCTTCGTCGGTGACAATGCGACGGCCTAATTTGTGAGTGAACGTGATCTGCTTCAGCAGCAAGCCCCACGTTGTTTTGCGAGCGGGGACGGTCACCTTCAACTCGCTCACGTCGATTTCTTGTTGGTCGATTGGAAAGTAGTCGAGCAAGATCGAAACTTCGGAAGCGGTTGATGCGGCGGCCAAGACCTCGGTGAGCGGTGCGTCGTTCAATTCAACCGGCACCATCTTGAACAACGCGGGAGCGGCTTGTCCTTGAGGGCGGCTCGGATCAAGTGGCCAACCGATCGGCCAGAGTTCGGAATCTTCTTCGCGCGGAAAGATCGACAGTTCGATCGAGCCTTCGGGAGTACGGAGCGGTTTGAACGCCAGTCCGAATTCCGACAAGACCACGGCCAATCCTGTGCCGACGCTGAGTCCCTTCACGCTTTGTTGCAGTGTCTTACTCGAATCAATCGTGGCGATCGCACGCTTTCCTTCCGGCGTTATTCGAATCGGATGCCTCGACGGCAACGGTAACTTGCCGAGCACCGCATCGAGCCTCAAGCCGAGTGTTTCCGCTTCAATCGCTGGGCTGAGTCCTTGAATCAGCGTTTTGAATTGCGTCTCATCCAGCCCGAACATCGGCTTTCCCTGCGGCGCTCCCTGAGCACCGTAAGCCTTCAGTTCGCGAACCCATTCCGCCAATTGTTGTGCTTGAGCCAACGTGAAGCTGCGGTCTTCGCACACGATCTTGCCGTTGCGATCCAACAGCGCGACGACCGTCACTCGACGCAGCCGCCCCAGTTTTTTTTCTTTCACTTGCGGTTTGTCGGTACTCACGCCTTGTCGCGATTGAAACGTGACATTGAGCTTCTGAAGCTGCTGTCCCCACTGCTGAGCATGTTCCGCTGCTGCTCCAGCACCGGTGAGCAATTCGAGAATAACTTCCGTTTCCGGAGACTTCGTGAACGAATCGTCCGTCACACGAGCGGTTCGCTCCGGCTTCCTCTGCGGCGGTTCCGCAGCGAACAAATCTCGTACTGAAGCGAGCACACCACAACCAGAAGCCACCGCAGCGGCCAACAGAGTTCGTCGATTGATTCGCATGAGAGTGGCTCTCTGAAAAAGTAGACGGCAAATGACACTGTCGGCATTGCTCTCCCCCCTTCGAGCTTGCCTCGATGGATCCGGGCTTTTGCACTACGTGGTTTCAGTATTTCTTGAGGCGTAGTGCAGAAGCCCGAATCCACTGAGGCAAGCTCAGTGGGGGTGGTGTTTATTGAATGGCTCCGAGGTCGTATTCGCCGAAGGTTCCGAGGAAACAGCCGGGCTTCAACACCGGCTGCATGTCGTAGACGAAGGCGACGTTGTTCATGTAACTCAGTCCGATTGATAGCGGCGACACATCAAGATTGGTTCCCAACAGAAGATGCACGTGGTCCGGCAAGATCGCAATTCGAGATAAAAGATGCTTCTTCTTATCCGCCACGCGAATCAACATCGCGCGAACCGCTTCGATGTTTTTCTGACAGGTTTCTCGCCAGCGCCAATCATTGACCATAACCAGATGCAGGTTCGACCAGAATCGGCCATGTGAAGTGAATCGCGGTTGAGAGAGAGCAACATCAGGCCGAATGACTTGCATATCCGAGAGCATCCAACGGATCGTCCGATCTTCTTCCGGATGGTGCTCCAATTGACTACCGAGATAACCCTCCAACTTCTCACGCGTCGTGGAGCCAATGCTCTGTAAGTCGTAGTTCCGTTGAAACGGTTTTTTGACTCGATCACGTAAGAGATGCTGTAAGCGTCCCTTCACTCGCCGAGGTATGTTGAACGGCACAACCTCCGGCTTTGTGCTGACGAGAAACAAACTGATGCCTGGCCCTGAGAAGCGATGTTTGAGCAGCCGGCTGCCGTCTGGTTCTGTGGCTTGTTGTAACTCTTCAAACCAGTCGTCGGTCCATAACGGTTTGCGCCAGAAGATCGTCAGCGACCAATCGAGTTGATAGGCGACCTGAATGTTCTCGCGCGCATAAACCGCTTGCGGTTTGGCTGGAGCCGCTTTCGCTTTCGTCTCTTCCGCAGGTTTGCCGTCTGTCTTTTCGCTATGAGGTTGTGTCTCCGCCATTGCTTCCGCCCTCGCCCCAAGCTCCCACCCCACTGAGCTTGCCTCAGTGGTATCGGGCCTCTGCACTACGCCGTTTCCTCTTTCCCCCTTCGAGCTTGCCTCGATGGAAGCGGGCTTTTGCACTACGTCGTCGCTTATCCCTAGCTCGCGTAGTGCAGAGGCCCGAATCCACCGAGGCAAGCTCGGTGGGGTGGTGTCGATATTCAAAAATGGCCGACGGCACGTCGTTTCCCCCCCAGGAAACGACGTGCCGATCGACGCTAGGCCCCCCGGCCTCTCTATCCCCCCTTCGAGCTTGTCTCGATGGAAGAGGGCTTTTGCACTACGTCGTCGCTGATCTCAGGCCCGCGTAGTGCAGAGGCCCGATTACCACTGAGGCAAGCTCAGTGGGGTTGGTGTCGAGAATCCAGCGAGGCAAGCTCGGTGGGGTGGTGGGGATCGTCCGCTTATCGGAACCGGAAATCCCGGAAGCTATCAAACGTCGCTGGCGGAGGAGTCAGTTGTGTGAGTGGCGTGAATATGTTCAACACGCCTTGCACGTTTGAATCGGGCAGTTGTCCCCACTCGAACGGGAGTTCGGTTGTTTGAGTCGCATTGGCAGCGAGCGATACTCGCTCTTGGAAGCTGTCGGCACGAGTACGGAAACTGTTGGTGTCCACGCCCGCTCCGCCAGCAACTTTAGCTCCGTTGACTCGCAGTGTTGATGCACCTGTGCCAGCCTGAACTCCGGTGATAACAAACAAATTGCCGTCACGAGGTGCCGCAGCCAATCCAGCCGCAACCTGTAGTGTTTGTGTACTTGTGACTTGCAGTGTTGGCGAAAAGACGGGGCCCTCGCCGGCACCAGGATTTGTCGCAACGTTGTCGACAGCCGCACCACCTTGAACATGGAATTTGTTGGGATTCGTCAATGCTCCTGCGAGGTTTCCAACCTGTCCGTTCGCCAAGGCCCAGTTATTCGCGAGAGTTGTTTGTTGGTTGATATCGGGTTCTGGTGTCGCGATGTTTGGATCATCAAGGAAGTTGATCTTAGCACCTACATTTAGACTGTTTGTGGGAAACAGTGCTTGTGTTTGAACCGACGTCAGCGGAGCTGCATTGACGTTCTGGCGTGGATCAACCGAGAAGAAAACAGCATCGAAAATAGTTCTCTGTGACAATTGAATTTGGAACGCGTCGCCCAGGGCTGGTACTGCTGCCAGCGGGTTATTCAATGAGATCGAGGTTGGCAACCCAAGCTGGAGCGCCAACGCGGACGTTCCGGAATATTGATTGATCGGTCCTGCATCGATCCCGCTGGTGAATTCAAGATTCTGGCCAACGTAAATCTGAGCCCGGTCGTCTAGGAAGCTATTATTAGGATCGAGCAGATCGCTGACATAGAACGTGCTACGAGTTGGCGCACCGTTATTTGGTCCGCCATTAATCGAACTTCCTTGGACTCCGACAACACGCCCATAGATCTCAGTCACTCCACCGGGTAGCTGAACAACACCTGATGCTCGTTGAGCGTTGATGCGTGTTGCACCGTTATAGCTAGCTCCAAAATTCGTGACATCGAGCGAGTCACCAGTATTGTTTTGGAAAATCATATCCAACCGCGAAATTGCGGGCTGTGTTCCTCCGGTGGGAGTGGAAGTGAACGATTCGATGTAGACATCAGAGCCAAGATTACCCTCAAAGGTGTTGTTTGTAACTTTGGCGATCACGCCACCTGGTTGAGAAATATCAAACGGAGTCGTCAAAGCGTTCCCGATTGCGAAATCAGCACTCACTGGATTCACCGAACTTGAATCCGCTGTACCAACTCTGATGACCAGTCCTGAACCGGTCAGAGTACCTTGAGCTGCGGCTGAAAGAGCTTGTCCATTCTTGATAATGGTGTTGTTTTCAACTTCCAACGCGAGTCTCGGAACCGCATCAATACTTCCCGTGGCGTCCATACCGTGAGTGGAAATCAAAGCTGAGCTAGCTGGCAAGAAAGGTGCCAAGCCACTTTGGACTTCAGACAATGAGGCCGTGTTGACAACGTAAATCCCCTCTTGGCCATTCGAAGCAACCTTGTTGTCGATAAGTCGTATGATCGTATCAGTCGGAGCAAACTGATTGGTCACTGATGCGCTGGAGTTTGCGTTCGTATCAACCGTTTGGGGAGTTCGTCGACCACCTTGATTAAGGATGTCGACGCCCCGTCCACGATTCGATTCGATCGTGTTTTCGCGAACGGTGACGCTCATGGAACCGCTACCAGGGTGCAGTGGTGCGTCGTGGCTAGCAGCCGGGTTGTTGGTATGTCGAATTTCCAGCCCGTCACCGAGGTTCCCCTGAATAATGTTTCGGTTGATGTTCACAACCATTGGCGAAGCCGTTTGAGGTTGCGGCGCGCTTTCTGACGCTGTTGTTTGTGCGACGACGGTTCCAAGGACTTTGTTACGCATCACGGATTGGATATCGATGCCGTTGTTGTTGTCGTCTTCGAGCGTGTTCCCTGATGCGAGCTGTTGATTGACAAGAGCGTCAGCCGCATTCTGGCCGTTGTTGGTAATCGTGTTGCTGTCGATCGTCAGAGTTCCACCGGCATTGAATTCGATGCCGTCGAGGCCGTTGCGGTCGATCAGGTTGCCATTGATGGCCAATTCACTGTGTTCGATGCCGGGGATCGTTTCCGTGAAGATGTTCGTCGTCGTCGCATTGATTTGGGCACCGTAGCTTCGGTTGTTGGTAATTCGGTTGGCAAGCCACGAACCACCGATTTCGCGGAGGTCAGTCGGATCGTTGAAGATCTCGTTGCTGATGATGCCGTTCATGGCCGTCAACGTGCCTCGTGTGCCGTTCGCGTCGATCACGTTGTGAGTGATATCAACATTGAGCCGCGCGTCACCTTGGACGTTGAGGCTGATGCCGTTCAACGCGTTCGTGCTGATGTTGTTCTGCTGGATGTCAAAAGTTGACAGGCTACGGCCACCGTCGAAGGCTGAGATGTTGATGCCATTTCCACCGATGCCACTCCCCAACGAGTTACCGTTGTTGAAGAAGTCGTTGCCGAAGATCGACACCCCTTGCACGATTGAGTTGTCGCGGCGGTTGAAGATGATGCCATCGCCGCCGTTGTTGGCGACCGTGTTGCCGGCGACCATCAAGTTGGTAAGGCTGGTTTCCTTCGTGATGTCGAACGCGATACCGTGACTGAAGTTCCCCAGAGGGGGAGGGGATACCGTGGTCGTCGTATTACCGATCACGTTGTTGATGATCAGCGAGTCGAAGATTGAGCCATTCGCAGTGGCGAGTGAATTCACGCCGCGAGTGGCGATGTAGATTCCTTCGCCAGCGAACGGCGTGATGTCCAACGAGCCGTTTTTGTTGAGGTCTTCGCCCAAGTCGAGCACGCCGTTGCCGTTGGTGTCTTCATTGTTGTCTAAGCGACCATTGCCGTTCGCGTCTTCAGACGGATCAAGCACGCCATTTCCGTTGAGGTCTTCGGCGAGATCGTTTCGCGTGCCGGTGATCAGGTTGTTCTCGATGAGGAACCGACCGGTCGCGGCGTTCTGAGCGATGAGGGAGATGCCCGCTCCGGCGTTGTTGAGGAACGTGTTGCGGTCGGTGGCGTTCGGGCCGCCGATGGAGATGTCGAACGTGCCGTTGGTGGCGGTCATGCTCAGACCGGGACCGGCGGCGAGGTTCGTGGCACTGCCGGTGACTGTGTTGCCGAGGAACTGGCCGGTCAGCACGCTGTCGGTGATGTCGATGACGATGCCGCCGGTGCCGTTGACTGTGTTGTCGATCGTCAGGCCAGAGATGGTTCCCAAGTTGAAGAGGCCGCTGGTTCCGGCGACGAAGATGCCGTTACCGGCGTTGTTCGTCAGCAGGTTGCCAACATCGGGCCGACCGTTGCCGTTCGTGTCTTCGCTGAGGTCCAAAACTCCGTTGCCGTTCGTGTCTTCGTTCGTATCCAAGAGGCCGTTGCCGTTCGTGTCTTCGGACAGGTCGAGCTTGCCGTTGTTGTTGAGGTCTTCGGTCTTGCCTGCGAAGCCCAGGTCCAACAGGCCGTTGCCGTTGACGTCTTCGCCCGCGTCGAGGATGCCGTTCAAGTTGATGTCCTCGGTCACACCCAAGTTCAGCACACCGCCGTTGCTGGCTCCCAACTGAATTCCGTTACCGCCAGAAGCACTGATGACGTTGTTCGTGAATTGATTCACGTTGATTGTGCCGAAGTCGGCGGACGTGACGAAACCGTTCTGAGTGCTGCCACTGATGCGGTTGTTCGTGACGCGAGTCGTGACCGTGCCGTTGTTAAGCGTGCTCAGCGAGATGCCATTTGTGTTGTTACCCAAAGTGTTGCGGTCGATTTGCAGAATGTTGACCGTGCCGCTGTTCGCATTGAGCGAGATACCGGGACCGAAGTTGTCGCTGATCGAGTTGTTGACGATCGAACCGGTCACGCTGGCAGTCGTCGCGTTGAGCGTATTCACGTTCACGCCACCGCCGCTGATGACTCCCGTGGTCGAGGTCGTGCCGT
Source organism: Planctomycetia bacterium (assembly GCA_026400935.1). Lineage (GTDB taxonomy): Bacteria > Planctomycetota > Planctomycetia > Planctomycetales > Planctomycetaceae > SXKJ01. Next base: position 6,866 of record JAPLNX010000246.1, read on the forward strand.
TGTTCAACACGATGTTGTTCTGGACCAACAGATTGTTGATCTGCGCGTCTTCGGTCGCCGTGACCACGACACCGCCACCTTGTTGGAAGCGAATATCGTTGCCGACGATCGTCGGGTTGTTGAGTACCGACGTGCCGGACGCTCGCATTTCGATGCCGGGGCCAGTGACCAAATTCGTGACGACACCGGTCGCTGCATTCGGAATGAACTGAGCCGCCAACGGATTGCCTGGGACTGCTTGGAGTGTTCCCGACAAAGCATGTCCGCTGGAGAAGGTCGCGTTGACAGTCGAGCCGATGAACTTATTGCCGATGACTCGTTCGATGACCGGAGGAGCCGGGAAGCTATCAACGTCGATGTTGAATGCGAACGCTTGCGGTTGATCCTCACCTGGATCGAGCACGCCGTTGCCGTTCTTGTCTTCACCCATGTCGAGCTTGCCGTTGAACGAGGCGAACGAGCCGTACTTCAACGCGAGTGCTTGAGCTTGATCAGAGACAGGGTAGACCACATTGTTGGTGCCGCTGACGGCAGTCGAAGTTGTGTTGGCATTCACCGAAGTCAGACCTGTAGCAGTAACGGTCGTTTGGGTGACCGTGAAATCCTGAGCGTCGGTGTCACCGGTCAGCGTATTGAAGGCCAAGCCGGCTGGCTGCAAGTCCCACGTCAGACCGCTGAGGTTGATGCCTCGCTGAGACGTGTTCGTGAACGAGAACGGCAACCCGGTCGTATCACCGTCGAGAGTCGCCCCGTTGATATTGAAGAGCAGGCTGCCGTTACCGTTGCCGACGACGTTGTTGAGCGTCGAGATATTTCCGGTGGCAGTGCCGCTCAGATCAACCAGCAATCCGCCCGCTTGATTGGCGATGAAGAAGTTTCCGTCCGTCGGATTCGCGAGATCGAGGGCATTGTTGCCGTTGAGGTCTTCACCCGGATCGAGCACACCGTTGAAGTTGATATCTTCAGTGCTGAGGAAGCCGATATGGGCATTGATGATGCCGCTATCGCCCGTGATCGCCAAACCGCGCCCTGCGTTGCCGCTCGCACGATCGTTTGGATCGCCGATGAGGTTCTGCGTCACGATCAGGTTGATGTTCCCATTGTTGGTCCCGTTGACCGCGATGCCGTCGCCGTTGCTATTGGTCACTTTGTTGTTGTGAATCACATAGCCGCCGTCCAACTGCTTGTTGTTGTTCGTGTCTTCGCCGTCATCCAGGATGCCGTTGCGGTTCTTGTCTTCGCCGACCGTTGCGGCGTCCAACGTACCGGTGTTCGAGAGAAGCTTGAGACCGCTCCCTTTCGTCAACAGGCCATCCCCGTTGAGGTCTTCACCCGGATCCAGAATGCCGTTGTTGTTCCGGTCTTCGCCACGGTTGCCGTTGAGTGTGTTGCCGATGACCGACGCGTGAACGATGCCGCGATTCGCAGCCGCGTCCAGTACAACGCCGTCACCGTTGTTGTTGACCGTGTTTCCGACAACGCGTGCATTGATCTCCGCACGATTACGAGCAGTGACGCGAATGCCCGCTCCGTCGTTGCCGGAGATCGAGTTCGCTGAGTTCGACAGCACGACCGTCGGAGTGCCGGTGATGCCCTTTGGGGTCGTGTATGCGTTGACCGAAAGATCGAGCAGTCCCGCACCATTTGTGTTGGGTATCGAATTGGTCACTCGGAGTCCGTCGTTCGAAACACCCGCCAAGCCGGTCATCGTGTTGGATTGGAACAAGCCGATGCCATTCGCATTCGTCAGCGCGACACCGTCGCGATAGTTGAGGAACGCATTGTGATGGATGTTGAAGTTGGTGATACCGCTGCCGACGATGCCGTTGGAGTTCGGGATCGACGAGTTCTTGGTCGCACCATCAAACGTGATGCCGGCCACTTCCGTGTTGTTGCCAACGAGCGTGACGAGATTGCCTCCCGACGGATTCGAGAAGATCGGCTGTGTCGGCACTGTGTCGCCAAAGCCAGTCATCGGAGGCAACATGATATTTCCGAGATTCGTCCGCACGGTGATGCCACCGGCGGCGAGAACAGCGGTGCTCAACAACTTTTGGTCGTTGAACAATTTCAGGTTATTGCCGTTGATCGGTTTGTCGGTCGGACTGCCGTCCAACACGATGAAGCCGTTGGTCGGAATGTTGGTAAACGTTGTCAGTGAGTTGTAAGGATGTGCGAGCGTGCCGTTCGCGCCAGTGGCCGGTGCATCCGGATCAACATAGATGATCGAGATTGGCAGACCGGCATTCTTGCTGCCCGACTTGCCACCCGCAGCACCTGCGAAGAGTACCGGAGTCGAAGAGTTGTCCGTGCGAGTATGTGTCTGCACGCGGTAGCTACGATTGACCGTCATCAGCATCTTGTCTTCAACCGCTTTCGGTCGGAACCAAGTGCGTGCTCGGCCATCGGGCAAAGACCACTGCATGCCGACCCAAGCATTCGTACCGAAGATGTGATCGTTCGACGCGGTCACGTTGACTCGAAAGCTGTCGGTGACGTTCGCTTCAAAACGGACGCGTGGTCCCGCAGCGGTTTCGGAAGTCTTGGAGTTACCAGTCTTCGATGCCAACCAGTAGCCGCCGACGTACCCCGAAATGCCATAGCGTCCCAGGATCGGAACTGGCCCACCCATTTCTGCGTCGAGACCGTGAAAGGCCGCTTCGGAAGTGACTCGTTGATTGACCAACAAGCCGTTCGGACCCAAGAACGGAGTTCCGGTGATGTTCCGGGACAGTTCGTTCGTGTCCGTTCCGAACGGAAGGTAGCCGTTCACTCGCAGGTCCATCCAAGTTCCGAGCGATTCGAAACTGATTCCCGCTTGTTGGTAAGTCTTGTTGTGGCCCGTGTCGTAATCGACCCAGCCGGAGATGCCGAACAGACGATTGAGTTCGGCATCGTAGAAGCGATATCCGACGCCCGCGCTGGCGGCACCTTGGCCTGTGTAGGAAGTCAGTCCTTGAGCGTCCACGAACAAGACTTCGTGGTCCGAACCCAGCATGAACGGCAGCAGGAAGTTGAAGTTCGCTTCGCCGTTATTCACGCCGATGCGATCATTCAAAATCGTCCCCACGTCGAATCGTGGCCCGATCGCATCACGGCGCGAATTCCTCAGCGTGTCATACGCTGGAGGTAACGCCGGATTGTTCGGTCGAATGTAGTCGTATCCGGAGTCCATCGGAGGAAACGGAGAGGGTGACAGCGACATCACTCCTTCGGATTCCGGAGTGACCGCCAAACCTGGATTTGGAGGTGGGACGGGATCGGGTCCGCCACCGACTCGCGAAACACCCTCTTGGGCATCAGCAGTGGAAATGGATGTCACGCCGGACAAGGCCGAAACCAGCAGCAGATTCCGCCAGAATCTCGCACGCTTCATGTTCATGGTCGTTTCACTCGGTACAGCGGGTCGGGGGGAGATAACCGCACGACCGTCTCGGGGAGATGTGATGACATTTCCGGTTTTGACGGTTACTCAGACTTTTCGGCCAATACCGGTTGTTGAGCTGAGTGAAACAGGCCCGAAATGTGAAACTTTTCCGATTTCGTTGACATTCCGGTTGAGTGAACTTCTTTGGAAATTCACTCAACCTCTATAAATATAAATTGGTTACGTCGTTTTTTGATTCAGGGATTAGCAAATGGCTCAAGTAACGAAAGTTTCCCAATTGACCAAAACGGTGGAGGGGACTGTTTCACCAAGCCACAGTGAGACTACTTGGAAAATCGCAAACGCTGGTGAAACTGTTCCGGTATTTGTTTGCGGCACATTTCACTCATGCAACCAAAAAAAGACTCTTCATCTTTCCGAGCCTCCTTTTCGCGGTGATTTCATAAGTAGAGTTTTTCTAGTCCTCTCTGAGTAGGGAATTTTTCGTCCCGACGCGGTATCTTGTGACCGGTATCCGAAGTGACGAAAATGAAAGCGGCACGTGATCCGCAAGCTGGCTTCGGTAGTACAAATAAGACACAGGGGAATTGAGATGAAGAGTTTGTTGGCATTTTTGGGCTGTGGCGTGTTGGCGTTGGCAATTGGTTGCGGTGAGGCTCCGAAGCCAGTGACAGCGCAGCCTGACACAGCGAAGATGAAAGAAATGATGAGCGGAATGGGCGCGCCGAAGGGTGTTGAAGGCGGAGCCGCCGTTGAAGGCGATAAGAAGGAAGAAGCGGCGACCGACGCGAAGCCAGAAGAGAAGAAGGAAGAAGCGGCGGCCGATGCGAAGCCAGAAGAGAAGAAGGAAGAAGAAAAGAAGGACGACAAGTAGTCGTTGTCCCGTTTGTAAAATTTGCAGTCAGTTGAAGGCCCTTGAACAAGATTTGTTCGAGGGCCTTTTTTTTCAGGGCGATGGTCATGAATACAATCGACGAGCTTGCTGATCAGCGGGCATGTGACTGCAATGCAGGGCTAGAGTCGGATTTCCGTTCGCCCGTTTGAAAATTCACCCTCGCTGCTTTCGGGAGATGCTCATGTTGAACCCCTTGGTGTTCGGTGCTCGCAGGGCCTGGCTGGTGCTGATCGGAGGCTTGGTTGCTGGCCACTTGGCTGTTTGGTCGTCAGCAGGACTCTCCCAAGAAAGTGACTCGCTGCCGGGAACCAAAAAACTTGAGATGGCCGAGCCGCTGGATGTGGTGATGGTCAACGGCATCGACAAGTTCGCGTTGCGTGAGTTGACCGAGTCGCCGAAACGCCGCGACGCGATGTGGAAGCGGGATTACTCAACCGCCGAAGCTTACGCAAAGAGCGTGGCTCCGAACCGGCAGAGATTGCTGACCAACATCGGAGGCGTTGACCCGCGCGTGCCGAATGCGGCGATCGAATTGCTCACGACCACCGAGCGTGGATCGAAGGTCGCGGAAGGAGAGAGCTACGAAGTTCATGCCGTCCGCTGGCGAGCGCTCGACGGGATCGCGGCGGAGGGTTTGTTGTTGCAACCCAAGAAAGCGATCACCACCCGCGCGGTGGTGTTGCCGGACGCCGATTGGACGCCGGAGCAATTCTGTGGGCTCGTTGCCGGAGTTGATCCGAAGTCACAGATCCCGAAGCGGCTGGCGGAGAATGGCGTGCAAGTGCTCGTGCCGACCTTGATCAGCCGGGACGACACGTTCTCCGGCAGCCCGTATGTCGCCTTCACGAATCAGCCGCATCGCGAATACGTCTATCGCATGGCCTTTGAAATGGGCCGACACGTCATCGGCTACGAAGTCCAGAAAGTGCTGGCGGCGGTCGATATTTTCACGCGATTGAACGAATCCGAGAAACGCGATCTCGCGATCGGTGTCGCCGGTGTCGGCGAGGGAGGTTTGCTCGCGTTGTTTTCCGGAGCGGCCGATGCGCGGATCGACTCGGTGTTTGTCTCCGGCTACTTCCAGCAGCGTGAGGCGGTTTGGGAAGAGCCGATCTACCGCAACGTCTGGGCGCAGCTCACCGAGTTCGGCGATGCCGAACTGGCCAGCTTGATTGCTCCGCGACCGCTGATCATCGAGGCGGCCGGAATTCCCGAATCGAAAGGCCCCGCGGCCCCGAAGCCCGGACGGCGCGGCGGTGCGGCACCGGGGAAGATTCAGACGGCGACGCTCGCTTCAGTTCGGTTGGAAGTCGATCGAGCGAAGCCACATTTCGAGAAGTTCAAAGCGGCGGACAAACTCTTCTTCCGATCAAGCGGCGAAGGGGACGGCCCGGTCGGGACAGATGTCGTTTTGACGGAGTTCCTCAAAGGCTTGGGAATCGGACAGCTCGCGGCAGTCGGGAAAGAATTGGCGGAGGTCAAAGTTTTTACCGACCCGGCAGTGCGGCAACAAAGCCAGATTCGCGAGATGACCGTCTTCACGCAGAACCTGTTGCGGCTCAGTTCGAAGGTGCGCGATCAACTCTGGTCGAAGGCGAAACGCTCGTCGGTCGATGACTGGGTCGCGACGGCGGATGAGCTGCGTCAATTCGTTTACGGCGAGATGATCGGCAAGCTCCCCGATCCGACGATGCCGCTGAATCCGCGGACGCGCGTCTTCAAGAACATCGAACCGAACATGCCGTACAAGGCGTATGAAGTGGTGCTCGATGTCTACCCGGATGTGATTGCCGGGGGCGTGCTGCTGATCCCGAATGATTTGAAGCCGGGTGAAAAGCGGCCGGTGGTTGTGTGCCAACATGGGCTCGAAGGAGTCCCTATCGACACGATTCGCAGCGACGTGGACGGCTTCAAGTATTACTCGGCGTTCGCGTCGGAACTGTGCAAGCGGGGCTTCATCACCTACGCGCCGCAGAACCCGTATCGCGGCCAAGACCGTTTTCGGACGTTGCAGCGGAAGTCGAATCCCATGAAACGCTCGCTCTTCAGCTACATCATTCCGCAGCATCAGCGGACGCTCGACTGGCTCGCCTCGTTGCCGTTCGTCGATTCGAAGCGGCTTGCGTTTTACGGATTGTCCTACGGCGGCAAGACGGCGGTGCGCGTCCCGCCGATGCTCGTGCCGCGCGACGGCCAGCCGGGATATTGCCTGTCGATTTGCTCGGCGGACTACAACGAGTGGGTCAAGAAGAACACGTCCGACGAAGACGGCTACAGCTACGTTTTCACCGGCGAGTACGAAATCTTCGAATGGAACATGGGGCACTTCGCGAACTACGCCGAGCTGTCGACGCTGATGACGCCGCGACCGTTCATGGTCGAACGAGGCCACGATGACGGCGTCGCCCCTGACGAATGGGTGGCGTGGGAGTTCTCGAAAGTGAAACGTCACTACGACAAGCTCGGCATCGGCGAGCGGACGGAGATGGAAGTTTTCAACGGCCCGCACAAGATCAACGGAGTGCAAACGTATGACTTCCTGCACCGCCACTTGAATTGGCCGAAGCGATAATGCTTACAAGTTTGGAATGCGGCAGTGCGCGAAAATCCCGCAATCCCAGTGATCCCGCTCTAACGCAAGCGTGGCTACGACAGCGACCGCGTGCAGTCGCTGTTGTGCATGAACATGAAGGGGAGAACCTTCGTTTCCGAATTGCGAATCAAGGGGATCAGTCGGCAAACGATTCGTACCATCCTGAAGGAAGAGGGCCTCAAACCAGGACAGGATCGGACATCGGACTGCTGGGACAACTTCGGCGGTCATGAATCTCAAACGCAAGGATTCTGAACAAAAGAGAGGTTGAGGAAAACATCGCTGGGAGATTCGCATTGGGGTGTTTTGGAAAGATCCTTTTGGGAATGGAGTCCCAGCGATGCACCGAGCGACGCGTGTTTCTCGTTTGAGATTTCTGCCTTCCGCGGCAATTCCTTGCGAAAAGCCGCAATTTCTACCAGTTGGGTTCAAGATCGCTGCACCACGTCACGGATATAATAAGGCTACTGGTGCATGCCGCTGATGTGCTTCACCAAACATCGACATGTTTGGCTCACCCCGCTGCGAAGCCCGTAGCAGTAAAGCACACACACCCCGAAAAATAGACCCGACAGCGGCTTCTTCGGCATTCTCAGTTCCGCGGAATACCGTCCCCAGACGCGGGTTAAGAGGGTCATCACGGCCGGTGCTGCATCAAAAACGGAATCGTCACCGTTCTCCACCTAAGTAATTATCTTTACGTTTTTTTAAAAAAGCCAAAAATCAGTCGTACACTTATGAACATAGATTTCCTTCTGAATACTTAGGTGCACTCCATGGTGATGACGCTCCCAAATACCCCAGAGGCTATCCAAACGCAAACAATCGACAACTGGCCAACAAAGCAAAGGCTTGTGCCGGCGCCGATTATTCGGTTTTCGGAAATCAGCGCGGCGTTTTCGGTCGCATTGGATATTACCCAAGGGCATCCTCGGGGGCATTGCATGCGGTCCTGCATCATCGGCATGAGACTTGCATCTGACCTGCAGCTTTCAAAGGCCGACCGTTCTGCATTGTTTTATGGGCTGTTGTTTAAGGATTTGGGATGTTCGAGCAATGCTGCAAAAATGGCACATCTCTTTGGTGCCGATGATCACCAACTGAAGCACTCCTTCCGCATGATCGATTTCACCAACGGCTTTGAGACGTTAAAGCACTGTTGGAAAAACTGTGCTGTGGAGAAATCCACCGTCAAGAGATTTCTCAAGATGGGAGGCATTCTGCGGAGCGGACAGCAAGGGGCGATAAAATTGTCAAGCACCCGCTGCGAACGAGGTGCGAAAATCTCAAGGGACCTGCAATTACCCGAAGCTACGGCAACCGCCATTCTCGATCTCGACGAACATTGGAATGGTGGCGGCACTCCGCTGGGACGGAAGGGCGATGAAATCTCGCTGTTGGGACGGATCTGTTGTCTGGCGCAAACAGTCGAGGTCTTCAACCAAGAGTATGGATGGTCTATCGCCTGCGACATGGTTCGCACGCGGCGTGGGCGATGGTTTGATCCGGAACTGGTCGATTGTCTGCTGAGGGCTGAATATATCCCAGACCTTTTAATGCAACTTGCCAGTTCCAATTTGGTCGCTGAGATCAGTTGTTGGGAGCCGGAAGATGCCATATTACTGGCCGACGATCACAGCATCGATCGCGTCGCCCACGCCTTTGCCAGCGTGGTAGACGCCAAGTCACCGTGGACATTTCAGCATTCTACATTCGTCGCCGACATCGCCGCCGGAATTTGCGGGGAGTTTGGGTGTTCCCCCGGTTTAACGCAGGACATCCGCCGTGCAGCCTTGCTGCACGATCTCGGAAAATTGGCGATTTCCAACCTCATCCTCGATAAGCCCAGCAAACCAACCGATGAAGAATTCGCTCAAATCCGTCGACATCCCGCATACTCGCAACAGATTTTGCGGCAGATACCCGCTTTTCGACAATTGAGCGAAGTGGCGGGGGCTCATCATGAACGGCTCGATGGTCGCGGTTATCACCGCGGTCTGGCAGGTGACCAAATTTCGTTTGCAACACGCATACTGACCGTGGCGGATTGCACCGAAGCAATGACGGCCATGCGACCGTATCGTGAGGCCCTAAAATGGGAACAGGTCCAATACTGTTCGGCACGGGATTTGCGCATAATAAATATAAGAGTACAGTATTGC
>JAPLNX010000509.1 GCA_026400935.1 Planctomycetia bacterium
CGGACTAGCCGTTCTCCTCCCGTTGCTCTCCACCCCGTCTCACGACGACGCAGTTACGTTCGGATACAAAGTTCAAACCAACTTCGACGAGGACTTGCACCTCGCAGATTCAATCCACTTGCAAACGCACTAGCCGTCACGCTTCGCGTGGCGAGCCGAAATGTCAGCCGATGTCTGATGACCATTCGGTTCATCACGCGGAACATGATGGCTACGTATCAAGCGACATTCGAAACGTCGCGCGCTGGGGACGACAGGCGGCGGAGGCACTCGATCATGCTCACAAGATGGGGGTCGTGCATCGGGATGTGAAGCCGTCGAACATGATCGTCGATACTCAGGGTGATTTGTGGCTGACTGACTTCGGACTGGCTCAGGTGGCGGACTCGCCGAGCGTTACGATGACCGGCGACTTGATGGGGACGCTGCGGTATCTCAGTCCGGAACAGGCGATGGCACGGCGCATTCCGATGGATCATCGCACCGATATTTATTCGCTCGGCATCTCGTTGTACGAGCTGTTTGCTGGCGAGCCGGCGTTTCCCGAAACGGATCGAGCGGAGTTGTTGCGGCGAATCATCTTCGAGTCTCCGCGACCGCTACGTCGCGCGCGGCCGGAGATTCCGAGGCCGTTGCAGACGATCGTCCACAAGGCGATCGAGAAAAATCCCGCCGACCGTTACGCGACCGCTCAAGAGTTCGCAGACGACTTGCAGCGGTTTCTGGATGACGAGCCAATTCACGCGAAACCGCCGAGCTTGCTGGAGCACGCGGCACGCTGGTCGCGCCGCAATCGCCAACTGGTCGCGGCGGGTGTCTTGTTACTGTTGGTCGCGGCGGCGGTCGGATGGTTGATGGCCGGTCGCTTGAAAGTCGAACGCGATGCAGTCGCGAAGGCTCGCGATGCGGCGACACAGAGCGAACGAAAAGCTCAGCACAACGAGTGGCGATCGCTGGTTACGCAAATCGGTTTGACGCGCCACACTGACCGAGCGGGCCGACGTGACGAAGCCTTTCAACTCATCGACCGAGCGGTCGAACTCGGACACGATCTGCACATTGACGAGCCTGACAAGAAGCTGCTGCGTGATGAGGTTATCGCGAGCCTCGCACTGCAGGACGATCTATCGTTGATTCGTCGTAACACGCACGAGACCTCTCGAGTCCATTTGGAATTCAGTCCGCGAGGAGACCGGTACGCTCGGACGGGAGTCGAAGCAGGAATCGAAATTCACGACGCAAGCGGTCGCTTGGAGTTCAGGCTGCCGCCGCCGTTCGACGGAACAGGATCGTCGACGTTGTCGATCTTCGGCCCGGCCGGTCGCTGGCTGATTGTGCAGCACCTCGCCAGCAGCAGGAATCAAATCGTCGTGTGGGATTTGACCGCGCGCGAGATCGTCTTCACCGTCCCAATGGAACCGGGCTTGCCGTACTCGGACTTCTCGCATGACGGAACGCAGTTCATCACGTTTGTTGATGTCGCACATCTCACACCGGGAACGACTGTCGCGGCCGACAGCGCCGGCGAGGTGCGGATCATCGACCTCAACTCACGCGAACAAGTCCGTTCCTTCGCGCTCCCATTCGTCCCAATCAATACGATCTCCGGCCCGCATCCGAATCAGGTGACATTTCTCAAATCTGCTGCTCCGCACACCGAGATTTCGATTTGGGATATCACTTCCGGAGCCGCCGTCACATCGTTTTTGTTGCCCGACGAACGATCGACAGCCGCTTGGTCGCGAGGTGGTCGTTGGCTCGCGGCGGGGCAAGCTGACGGCAGCCTCATCGTTTGGGATGCGCTGCAACAACGAGTGACTCCGATTCGCCGCGAACAGGTTCGTATTTTCGGTTTCAGCCCCGACGACCGATTGCTCGCGATCGAAACACGGCTGGAAGAGACGGAATTCTGGGACTTGCCCAAAGCTCACTTGGCGACCACATCGGTCGGACGATTCTCACGATTCGTGGACGAGGGCAATGAAGTCGCCCTCTACGACAGCTTGAGCGTCTCGCAGTATCGAATTCATCGTGGTGACGAATTCCGCCGCATCGACTTGCCCTTGCCAAAAGGAGATTTGATTTCGCAAATCGAATTCTCCGGTGACGGTCGCACATTGGTGGCCGTGTCATCGTCGGGAGTGAATTTGATCGACCTTGCCACTGGCCAACGTCGACTGCATCACGCGACGAACTGCTACAGCGCCGTCTTGGGTCGGTATCACGAACAACCAGCTCTCTTTTGCGGAACGTACACGGGCATTGAACTGCTGCCGTTTACGAGCGACTCGCGGCAACTTGGTCCAATGACGATGCTGCACAACGGCGCGTTCCGCTCGGCCCAACGATACCTCGCCGCAACGCCCGACGGCCGCACCGTGGCGGCGATCATCGACCATCAACAAGTGCGCGTCTGGCACAACGAACCATCGCGTCTCGACAACTCACCGAGCAACGCTGACCAAAGCGATTCCGCCGTCACTATTCAGTGCGAAGTCCCCGTCAGCTTTGTTGCGATCAGTCCGGATGGCGGTCGGATTGCCACATCGGCGTTTCACGGAGCCGGGGTTCGCCTCTGGGACACGCACACCGGAAAGCAACTCCGCGACCTTTGGCCCGCAGCCGTCAGTGCTCAATCAACATTCGGCCCCGACAATCGCACGCTGTTGATCGCCGAAAGTCGCCGCTTCCGCATAATGGATACCACGACTGGTGAGTCTCTTTGGGACCAATCCCGTACCGATGCCTCCGATGCTCCCGGAGCTTATGCCATAAGCCCGACTCGACCTTACTTTGCAGTCACCCCGTCGAACCATGAGATCCGCCTGTTCGACATGCAGACGCAGCAAGAACTCGCCATCGTTTCACCCACCGATCGCGCCACGAACGGCCCGCTGAAATTCAGTCCCGATGGCCGACTACTTGTACGTGGCTCAGGGGCGGTGGTTGAGATTTGGAATCTCGAACGGCTGGCGGAAGAGTTGCGCCGCCGAGACATCGCGTTCCCGCGATAGGTCGTTGCGGTAACACGACCATTCGGATTTCATCGACCTGATCCGAGATTGGAGAGACGTTGATGATTACGACTTTGGCATTCTGGAAGCACAACAGCCCGGCTGCTGGGAAGCAGCCGGGCTGATGATGGGAGCAATGTGATCTTGGAACCGTCTGTCGTCGCGGCACGCTGTCAGGCTGCCGGTTTTTACTCACAAGCTGGCAGCTTGTGTCTACGAGAGGCTCGTTACTTCCCTTTCTTGGCGTTCTTAGCGACTCTCTTTTCTTTGAGAGTCAATGTCGGCTTCTTCTGAACTTCTTTTTGACCTTTGTCCTTCTTCCCTTTTTCACCCATTTTTGTGTCTCCTTGCTGAAGCGATGAATAACGCCTAACGGCAACGCTGCCGACAACGTGATTCGGCAGCGTGAGGTTAGCAGATGAAATCGGTTGGTGTTACCGATCCACGCTGTTGGAGTTATTCAGGTGGAGTTATTCAGGGAGTTGTTGATCGAGGATCTGCGCCGTCAGTGCTGATACGCTCATTCCACGTTCGATCGCAGCAAGGCGCAAACGCTGATGGACGGTTTCTGGCAAGGTGATCTTGTAGGGAAGCAAAGGGTTCACTGCCGGTGCGACGCTGCGTCGTCGCGAGCGTCGCGGAACATCAACCGGTACAGTGCTGGAGGTCAGCGTTTCTGTGATCAACGCGAAGTGCGGTGCAGTCGCGTCGCTTCGTGGAGTGTTTGTGGAGCGTTGATTCAAACCTGATTCGCGTCGTGCGGTGGCTTTCACTGTTGATCTCCTTCGACTGATGACCGGACAAGAGCGTGACCGGACAAACTCCGAAATCGGAAAAGCGAAAGAAGAGCTTGAGCGAGGATCAGCTGATGCGGCAGGGTTCTGCTTCATCAGGCCCCTCCAATTGTCGCGACCCGCGCGATGCGACCGACCGATCATGCTAAGTCGGTGATTATTGCCGCTGGTTGCAACTCGCGGCGGTGGTGGGCTAATAAATCAAGGTGAGCAGTTTTTTGGGGTGGGGAATTTTTACCGCGAAGGCACTACGAACGCGACGGACTGCAAAATCAGAGATGACTGTTGGCTTGTGATCGCAAAGAATTTCGACTCAATGGTCATCACCAATGAATTCTTAGTGTTCCTTAGCGTCCTTTGTGCCGTTGCGGTGAATCTTGTTCCAATTGAGTGAGCCGTTGGACCATCGCAGACCAACTTTAATTCGATACCAAAATCCAATCTGGTTTGCAGTCCTCTGGAATTGAGGATCATCAGTTTCATCCCCTGTTTTCCACGGATCGTTCATGCGTGCCCCGTTTCAAGCTGAGTTAATTGTAGAAGGGTTTCTGGCGGGCAAGCGGATCGACACTTTTTTAGTGCGGCACTTTCGCAACTATTCCGTATTCCGAGTGCAGCGGATCGTGCGGGCAGGAGAGGTGCGTATTAACGATGTCGTCGCCAATAACGACACGCGAGTCTACAAAGGGCAGCGCGTCTCCGTGCGTTTGATTGAACCGCCGGACAAGTTGTTACCGCCAGTGTCGGGGCCGCTCGAAGTGCTTTACGAGGATTCATGGATCATGGTCGTGGTCAAGCCGGCGGGGCAGATCGTGCATCCGGCCGGGGACTATGCGTCAAACTCGCTGGCCAACGTCGTGCAGCATCACCTGGATCAACAGACTCATTGGCGCGGATTGTTGCGTCCCGGCATCGTGCATCGACTCGATCGACTGACGAGTGGAGTGATAATCGTCTCAAAGGAACATTGTTCTCACGCGCTGCTGACTGAAGCCTTCATGTTGCGGAAAGTTCACAAGACTTATGTGGCACTCGTGACTGGAGTCATCGAACCTGATCAAGGAGTCCTCGATAAGCCGATCGGCGGCATCGACGATCGAGATAGTTGCCTGATGCGTGCCGGAGCGGATGCGTTTGACGCGCGATCGGCTCGCACAGAGTTCAAAGTGATTGAACGATTCGCGGATCACACGCTTGTCGAAGCGAAGCCGGTCACCGGACGGCATCATCAAATCCGAGTCCACTTCGCCGATATCGGACATCCCGTCGTCGATGACGAGTTTTATGGCTCATTCGGTTGGATCAAGCAGTTGCAGGATGGAACGTTGTTGCCAGAACCACTGGGATGGCGGAGTGGCGAGAGCGAAAAGCGGAGGGGGGAAGGCGGAAGGGGGAAGGCGGAGGACGAAGAGTCTGAGACGTTGTTGTTGTCTGACGAGTTGATGCTGTCCGGAGAGATGCTGGTTGGGCGACACGCTTTGCACGCGCATCGTATCCAGTTCCGACATCCGATTACTTGGGAGCCACTTTGCTGTGAAGCACCGCTACCACCAGACATCGCGAAAGCCGTCGAACAATTAAGGGCCGCGAAGATGTGAAATAGCCAACTTGAATGCCGACTCTTGTCCTTGCCCCACAAACGCCAAAAGCTCGGCGAACATCGCCGAGCCTTTGGTCTGCCACGGAGTACTGGGGCCGTCACTCCCCAGGGCATTTTGGATTCCAGTAGGACGGACACTCTTGCCCGTCTTTCGATGAGTGTGGTGATGATCCACGGGCAAGAGTGCCCGTCCTACGTCGTTTTGAACGCTACGATCACAAACCTTGCAACGCTTGCTGAATCACGGCAGACAACGTGAAACGTTCGTTGATTTGGCTGGCGGCATCACTAATGACGTCGGTTCCTTGATTGCCAGCGACCGTGTCTGGACCTAACTGACCATTGATCGTGTCTTGGCCATCTTCACCCAAGATGATGTCCGCGTCCGCGCCGCCGATCAGCACATCGTTGCCGTCACCACCGACGATGATGTCCGCTCCTTCGTTGCCGTTGATAGAGTCATCGCCGTCTGCTCCGTTGATGAGGTCGTTGCCCAGACCGCCATCAATCGTGTCATTGCCGTCATTGCCGTTAATCGTGTCATTCCCATCTCCACCGTCGATCCAGTCGTTGCCGTGATCACCTCGGATGAGATCGTTGCCGACTTGCCCGCTGAGCGTGTCGTCGTCATGTCCGCCATCGAGCGTGTCGTTGCCGTCACCACCGACGAGTGCATCACGTCCGAACGAACCTTCGAGAGAATCGTTCCCTGCCATGCCGTTGAGGACATCGTCCCCATCGTTCCCTCGCAACGTGTCGTCGTCATCGCCGCCATTGAGCGTGTCAGCACCAATTCCGCCCACGAGGCTGTCACTTCCTTCGTCACCCGAGAGCAGATCGTTCCCTTCGCCACCTGTCAGACTATCGTTGCCCAACTGCCCCGTGATGATGTCGTCACCCAAACCGCCATCGACGATATCGTTCCCGTTTCCGCCAGCGAGATTGTCGTCACCATCACCGCCAAACATGGTGTCGTTGCTGAGCGTGCCAAACATCGTGTCGTTCCCCGCTCCGCCATTCATAGCGACACGCACGATCCCCAAGTTGATCCGGGTTCCGAGGAACGTGTCGTCACCGCCGTCACCATTCAGATCGAGTCGGGTACCGGGAATCCCCGTGAGGTTGCCTCCGAATGAAAACGTGTCTTTGCCGTTGCCACCATTGACGATCACGTTTCGCAGATCGTTGTCGGCCACGATATAGCCCGCCCCTTCACCGATTTGCAGTCGCCCCAAATTGGCCGACACGACGAACGCATTGGCCGTCCCGTTGCCGTTCACAACCATGACGTCAAAGCCGGTGCCGCCGATCGCGGTGTCTCGCCCCTGAGTTGCACCTTGCCAGATGAATGTGTCGTTCCCCAAGCCGCCATCCAGCGAATCATTTCCCGCTTGTCCATTGAGCGTGTCATTGCCATCTTGGCCGTTGAGCGTGTCGTTTCCAGCGCCGCCCACCAACAAGTCATTGCCGCCACCCGCCGAGATCAGATCATTCCCGACGCCACCATTAAAGAGTTCGTCGAGATTTGATCCGACCATGGTGTCATTTCCTGCGCCTCCCAACAGAGTTGCTGTTCCAGAGTTTGCAGCGTCGTCGTTCGTGATCGTGATGTCGCTCCGCGAATCGCTCAAAACAATGTTAGTGGGATTCGACAGATTGATGGAGAACACTTCGTCAGTCTCTGGACTTGAGTCACCAATGATGGTCACTGCGATAGTTTGATTTACCACGCCAGGATCAAACGTCAGTTGGCCTGTTACTGAAACGTAATCCGAGCCAGAGCTCGCCGTTCCGTTCAACGTCGCATAGTCAACGGTGATGGTCTGAGTACTGGGAGCCGACAGCGTGACGGTCAACATCACGGTCGTCAGCGTTCCATTTCCTTCAACAACCGTGGCATCAGAAATCGTCATTGTCGGTCCCGGAATTCCGCCGTTGCCATCGACGATCAAGATGTGTGACTGACCGTCTCCAATGACCGCATTCGTCGGAACCGTGAGATTGACGAAGAAATTTTCCGTTGGTTCGATCAGCACATCTCGTCGTGAGCGAACGGAAATTGTCTGACTGGTCTGCCCTGGTGCAAACGTCAGCGTGCCGTTGATTCGCACGTAATCGGTCCCGCCGGTCGCGCTGCCGTCTGTCGAGGCGTAATTCACCGTGACTGGCAGTACGCTTGGCTGCGACAGCGAGATCGTCAGTGTTGCAGTCTGCACATTGAACGGAGGATTTGGGTTAATGAGCACATGCAACAAGTCGTCAACAATGCCCGCTACAAGCAGGTCTGGCGAGCCATCGCCATTCACGTCACGAGCGGCGATTGGTCCGCCAGTGTCGCCAGGATTCGGAAAGTTGAGATCTTGCCGCCCCACGAAGGTTCCCGATCCCAGGTTCAAGAACACATTTGCCTCGTTGAAGACGTTGCGATTACCAACGGCGAGATCAATATTCGTGTCTCCATCCACATCCAACGCCACGATATTGAAATCACCGATGCTGCCGGATGTCGTCAACCGAGTTGCAATTGTGAAATTCGCCGAGCCATTGTTTTGCAGAATCGTGATCTCATCGTTGCCGGCACACCCCACAGCAACATCCTGGTCGCCGTCATTGTCGATGTCTAAGGCGGTGATTGTGACTGGTCGTTGGCCCACATTCGTTCGAGTGCTTGTCGTAAAGGAGCCGCCATTGTTGATGAGTGCCGTGACCTGATTGGCATTCGTAGCTGCGACCGCCAAATCCTTCTGACCGTCACCGTTCAAATCGACGGCAACAACATCCGTAGCTCCGTTGCCGGCGGCGTAATCGCGGCGAGTCCCGAACCCTCCAGAGACATTGCCGATGAAGACGGACACGTTGTTTCCGACCGCATTCGCTGTGATCAAATCCAATCGCCCATCCCCCGTCACATCCTCGGCGATGATGCCTCGCGGGAAGCTGAAATTTGCCAAGCTCAGCGTCACGGCCGCCGCGAAAGTGCCATTGCCAGCATTTCGCAGCACTGAGATTGTCGAGTCAGATGCATTCGAGACGGCTATGTCATTACGCCCGTCGCCATCAAAATCACCCGACGTGATTCCCAACGGAAAGTTTCCGACAGTCATGACCGCACCGGGAGTGAAGACGCCCGTCCCATCGTTGAGCATCAAGCGAACGACTCCGGAGCTCACAGCAATCGCCGTATCGACGAAACCGTCACCGTTGAAGTCGTTCGCTGTTATGGACTCAAACGCACCGGATCCGCCAACCGGATAGCTCGTGGCAACGTTGAAAGGGAGCGCGGGCGATCCTTCACCGACGTTGCCGTCATCAATCGAAATGATTGGCAAAGTGTCGGTTACGGAAATGATCACGCTCCGAACAAGATCGTCACCGTCACCGCCATCAACGATGTCCGCTCCACCACCGCCATCGAGCGTGTCGTTCCCCGCTTGGCCTTTCACCACGTCATCACCGGTGTCACCGAGCAATGAATCGAGTCCGCTACCGCCGAAGAGCGTGTCGCTGCCATCTCCGCCGGAGATTGTGTCATTGCCAGCTTCGCCACTCAAAATATCATTCCCCAGTGAGCCGCTGATGCTGTCGTTGCCAGCCCCACCACGAACATTGTCTTCACCAATCTGCCCATCAATCCGATCGTTGCCACCCTGGCCATCGAGCGTGTCGTTGCCGTCGCCACCCAGTAGGCTGTCACCAAGTTCGCCGCCAAGAATGCTGTCGTTACCAACTCCACCATCAACTGTGTCGGTGCCGCCATCTCCGTTCAGCGAATCATTGCCGGCATCGCCGAAGATCGAATCGTTGCCGTTTCCAGCATAGACATTGTCGTCACCAGCACCGCCGTTGATGGTGTCTTGCCCGTTGCCACCATCAATGGAATCGTTGCCATCGTCTCCCGAGATGAGGTCTGCCCCGTCACCTCCAAGGATGCTGTCATTCCCCGCACCGGCGTTAATGGAATCCGCTCCGTCACCACCATCGAGCGAATCGTTCGCCGAACCGCCAATGATGGTATCGATCCCGTCACCACCAAAGAGTTGGCTGGCGATATCCGCGCTGCCGATGATTGTGTCTTCGCCATTGCGACCGCGGACTTCAATCGTTGTCAGGTTCGGGAAGTTTGATTTCAGCACACGGCTGAGATCGATCATGTTTTCTTGGTCACCGCCATCAACCACGATTTTCTGAACGCTTGCAGCGGGAACAACACCAAGACTAGTCGATGGTCTAAACTGTCCCCCATCGTTCCCGACTTCGACCAATACATTGGTACCGAAGGGGCCGACGCGAACGGCGTCAGAACTCTCCAGGGCGATGTTGAGTTCGCCGGTGACGAAGAGCACATTGGCCGAAAGCAGTGTTCGCTCTTCAAGCCGCTCCGCCGATATGACCGAGGTCGCACGATGTCCACGCGAATCGCGATGTCCGCGAGGTTGTTGACGCAATGCGCGAAAATTCTGCAGCCAGTGCAGTAAATGCATGATCTTGCCCCTCCGTGGCGACATCCGCTGCCATTGAGCCAGTCCTTTGGCCCAACCTTGCAAAGAAACCGAGAGTGACGGTTCTACTCAGTTTCGCGGAAGTACAGCCTGACTATCGGCGGTCAAAATCGTCACACGCGATAGAACTAGTCCTACGCGGCAGGACCGCTAAAGCAAGTAGAACCGCTTCTTTCCGTAGTTACGGAGCAATCGGAATGAGCCTTAAAACTGTCAGGTTTTGAATAATCAGGACGATCAGCGCAACCCGCAAAGTTTGACACGCGGGTACGTCAACCAGATTTTCCCGGGTGACCGACCACTTCTGCATTCAGTTGGCCGTCGCTGATCACGCCCAATAACCGCGTGTGCCGTGAGTGTCGTCGCCCGTGAAAAACCTTGACCCGTTTATTGCGGGCAGCCTATATCGCCGCCTATTGCCTGTGATCACTGGGGCGAAGACGTGAATAATCGACGAAAATCTGAGGTTCGCATGTGTGCGTTCCTCCTGAAGGAGTTCGTGTTATGGCCGCTCAACTACTTGGAGATAGCACGCCTCATACGGATGATCCATGCGATCTGTGCGGCAGTCTGAATCGAGAACTCCTCGCGACGCTCGACCGTCATGGCAAGTCGCTCAACACCGGCATCTGTCGGCGGTGCGGGATGGTTGCACATTGGCAGCGACCGACTGAGGAAGAATTGCAAGACTTCTATGCGAGCGAATACCGTCAGTCGTATCACGGCGAGGAGACCCCTTCACCACGCCGAGTACGGCGGGCGTGGGTGAACGGCCAGCGAGTTTATCAGCGACTGAAGCCGTTTATCGGCCCGAAGGATTCCGTTTTTGAGGTCGGAGCGGGGATCGGCTGTAACGTCAAAGCGTTTGAGCTCAACGGCCATCAAGCAGCGGGAATCGATCCAGGTGAAGGCTTCCAACGATTTTCTCACGAGCAACTTCGGGCCGACGTGCAGAATCGCAATCTCTTTGAGTTACCGAAGACTCAGCAACACGACTTGATCCTACTCATCCATGTCATTGAACATTTCCGATCGCCACGTCGAGCACTTGAGCACATCCATAAAATGCTTCCAGCGAACGGCCTGCTGTATGTCGAATGTCCGAACCTCGCTGCTCCGTTTGCGACTCGAGCACGCTTATTTCACTCTGCTCACATTACCAACTTCACACCCAGTAGTTTGAAAATGCTGGCGGAAAGCTGTGGTTTTCGAGTCGTCGAATGCTTCAGTGATGAGAGCAATCCAAATCTCCAAGTGCTGCTCGAGAAATCGAAGTCGATGCGTCAGGATATCGACGCAGAGAACTACTCACGCACCCTGGATGCAATCACGAGATACAACACTTTGACTTACAGCCTGCGTCCGAGTTATCTACTCAATCGAGTTGCCAAACTCGCGAGTTATGCCACGGAGTACCTCATTGGCCCAGCGTGGCTCAAAGGTCTCACTCAGCGATGCCAAGCCGAGAAGCCACTCGCTGACGTCGCAGCTCAACGTAACGCGGCATAGCGTTCGTTGCGGTCTATATCCTCGCACAAACCCCACTGAGCTTGCCTCAGTGGTATCGGGCTTCAGCACTACGCCGTTTGGCCTTTTGCCGCTCGTAGAGCAAAGGCCCACTTCCTCTGAGGCAAGCTCAGTGAGGCAGTATCTATTTGCGTCTTATTCCGGACGTTTCGGTCGCTCAGAACGTCCTTCGTCATTGGGCCGGTCGCCGTCGGGGCCTTCTTCAGCCATTCTACGGCGTCCCATTTCTTCACCGAATTTCAGCAGTTCTTCTTGGCTGAGCTTGCCGTCTTTGTCCGCATCAAATTCCATTGCGTGCTCGACAAAGCGTTCTGGGTTGTGACGCGGAGGCCCGCCGGCTCCATCACGACCTTCAGGACCTCGACCTTCACCACCAGGGCCACCCGCTTCTGGACCACGTCCTGTCGGTCGGCCACTACCTGCACCACCTCGGCCCGCTCCTGGTGGCTGTCCGTTTTGGCCGCGAGCACCTCCTCCGCCTTGAGCACCGCGTCCTGGCTGTCCTTGTCCTGGTCCACCGCGACCACCTTCCGGCCCGCGTCCCGGTTGCAGCGGACGCATCTCATCTTCGGTCAGCCGGCCATCCTTGTTCTTGTCGAGCGTCAACAGAGCCGTGGTCGCGTTCTTCAGCTCGTCGGCTGAAATCGTTCCGTTATGGTCAACATCCAACGCTTCAATGACTGGTATAGGAGGATGTCCATCGCGTCCTGGTCCCTCTGCGCCGCCCGGACCACCACGGCCGGCACCTGGTCCACCGCGTCCGCCAGGAGATTGAGCTATCGCCGTTGCAACACACGCGATAGCCACAACACAGAGCGTCCAAATCATTCGTTTCATTTGTCAGTTCCAGAAAATAAGAAATAAAGGAATTAGTGGCCTGTAAATCGTTTGCGATCGAATCTCGCAATACTCGTCTTCCGAGTTCTCTCAATTTGCGTCCGCAATGAACACCGCAATTCCAATTAGGTTTCGGCTTGAAGTGTTTGGTTTTCGAATTCCCTCGATCGCATCGCTTTCTGTCGAGGTGATTACACTGTTGCACTCTGGAAACTTTGTCGGATATTGACGCGCATCTTACGGGCCCAGTGAGTTATACTTCGCCCGGCATTTCAACAGAGATCCTCGGCCAGGAGTGTCATCGTGAGTGCAGTGGTGGAAAGCACATGGCGTCGCATTACAGAAGGATCGTTGCATCCAACACAAGGTTGGGACGATGTCGTGCTTCTGCAATTGGCTGATGACGAAGACATCGAGCGGACAGATCAGATCGCGTGGCGGACGATGCTCGCCGGGATTTTGGTGAGCGTGCTGATTCATGTGTGGGGCGCGACGAACCTTTCAGGCTGGTTCGTGAGTGATTCGGCCCCTTCCTACGAACCGGTGCTTGAAACGAAGTTCACTGAACCGCCGCTGAAAACCGAAGTTGAAGAAGCAATCCCGTTTGAACTGGCGAATCCCCACGATCGCGAAATGGACGTTCGCGAAGTGACGCACGCGGCAAGCATTGGGATCGCTCAAGTGATGGACGCTCCGAAGCCATTGTCGGCATCGCCGCAAGTGGTCCTGGCTGAGGCACGACTGGATGTGGCCAAGTTGCCGAGCTACGACGTGCCGGAAGGATTGCAGGCGGATGATCGGCTGGTCGTGAAAGGTTCGACGGGCGAGCAATTCGTGCAGATTGAATCAGCGCTCGATCGAGTGTCTTGGGAAATTGCTCAGAACTTACAGGAATCCAAGCTGCTAGTGATTTGGCTGGTGGATGGTTCGGCAAGTCTGAAGACTCAACGAGAAGCTGTGGCGAAGCGGTTCAAACGCATTTATGGCGAACTAGGTGCGCTGAACGAGACCTCAACGCTGCCACGTCATGAGCGAGGACTACTTAGCGCCGTGGTGATGTTCGGCGAAAAAACGAACGTCCTCCTGAAGCCAACCGACAAATTTGACGAGATTCAAGCCGCGATCGACTCGACTCCGCCAGACACATCCGGAGTTGAGAATGTTTTCACGGCGGTCAAGCAAGTGATGTCGTTGTGGGCGATCTATCGTACTGAGCAGCATCGCCGCATCATGATCATCACCGTGACAGATGAGGCGGGAGATGATTTCGGGAAGCCTCATTTGGAAGCGATCGCACTCTGTCGGCGATATGGCGCGAAGGCTTATGTCATCGGCCCGACATCGCCGTTCGGACAACGCAAAGGGTTCGTCCCTTACGTTGCCCCAGAGAATGGAAAGACGTATCAACTGCCGATTGATCTTGGTCCTGAAGTGCCGATGGCGGAAAACGTCCGGTTGCCGTTCTGGTTCAATGGGCCGCAGCACGAATATCTGTCATCGGGTTTCGCACCGTATGCGCTGGCTCGTTTGGTGAGCGAAACTGGTGGCGTCTACTTTATGACCAACATGACGACGATGGCCGGACTCGCTCCGGTTGGCAGCTTCGATGAAGCATCGCTCAAGCCGTTCGCACCTGACTATCGGTTCGGCGAACCGGACGAGTTTTTACGTGATCTTCGCCTGCATCCGATTCGTATGGCGGTCACCAACGGTGCGCAAGTCAGCGGGCGATATACAGTGAAAGGTTCGCCGCAATTAAACCTGCGAGTGACTGACAAGAACTTCCGGCAAGTTGCCACGGACGCTCAGAAGTCAGTCGCCGAAAGCCAATACATGATCGACGCCATGTTGCAGGCGTACCCGACGAACTTTGAGCGTGATCTTGAGCGTGAACCTTCCCTACGCTGGCGCATGGCATTTTGTCTGAACTATGGCCGACTCTTGGCAAATCGAACTCGCAACTTGGAATACAACTTCGCACTCGCCACCATGAAGACGAGCCTTGCCGAAGCGGACATCAACACTCGCTCGAATCAATGGATATTTCATCCCAGCCAAGAGGTCAAGAACTCCGGAGTCGCCAGTCGCAAAGGTGCTCAGTTAGCGACTGACCTTCTCAATCGAGTCGTCGCGGAAGCACCAGGCACCCCATGGGCGATCATGGCGTCCCGTGAACTCCAGAATCCCTTCGGCATTCGTGTTGAAGAGCGATTCATTCCGCCGCCGGTTTCGTCACAAGGCAAGAATACTCAGACGCCAGCGAAGACCAAACCTGGACCGCTCTTCGCCCCTGAACCACAAAAGAAACAAGCTCCGCCGCCACCACCGAAACCACCGGTGCTACCGAAGCTCTGAGACGTTATACCTCTCTCGCCCATTCAACCATTCACTCTTAGGAGTTTGCTATGCGAACCTCGAACCCTGCCTTGAATCCATCCACGTTTGAAAACTTCGGCGACTACGCGGTTGAGCGATCAACCACAATGACACTCGAAGGGACCGCAACCAAAACGGCGATGCTCGTGGTGCTGTTGAGCGCTTCCGCAGGATTCGTGTGGAACGCACTTCAAGCGGCAGGTGGCCTTCCAGGCGTGATGCCTTACGTTGTTGGCGGTCTGGTAGTATCGCTAATCGCTGGCTTGGCGATGAGCTTCCGACCGCAGTGGTCGGCGATGCTCGCCCCGATTTATGCCGTCGCCGAAGGAGCCGTTATGGGAGCAATTTCGGCCGCCTATGAGGCTCAATTCCACGGAATCGTCTTTCAGGCGATCTGCCTTACGTTAGGAACGCTTTTCAGTCTGTTGACCATGTATCGCACCGGCATCATCAAAGCGACGGAAAACTTCAAAATGGGTGTCTTCGCTGCGACCGGTGGCATCGCGATGCTGTACCTCGTCAGCATGTTGATGAACATGTTCCACTACCAAATGCCGTACTTGCACAGCAACGGCTTGATCGGAATTGGGATCAATGTCGTGGTGGTGATCGTAGCCGCGTTGAATCTGGTGCTCGATTTCGACTTCATCGAAGAAGGTGCCAAACGCGGAGCCCCGAAGTACATGGAATGGTACGCCGGTTATGGTCTGCTCGTGACACTGGTCTGGCTCTATGTGGAGTTCTTACGGTTGCTCTCGAAACTCAATAGCCGCGATTAGAGAGCTTGTCTCGGTGGGCTTGTCGTCACGTTGAGCCATGCGAAGCATAATTACGTAGGTGGCCCCGTTTGGAACCAGTGGAACGCGAAGCCCAGGAAACCTGAAAGGTCGTCGATTTAACGAGTGAGTTCCAATTGTCTTTGAGACTCAACTCCTTAGTTTCTTGTGTCTCCGCCACCCAACGTCGCTGCGTCAACGCAAGCCGATCAGTCTGGAACATGACATTCTGTCGTTGCCCCGAATTCCGGTGATAGCCCGCGATCCGCTTACTCAACTGTTCGGCCAATTACGTTTAGTTTGGTTCGGGGAGACACATGACTTTCAATCGGAGTAGATGATGGCTGTTCGCGAATCCAAAAAGATTCAATTTGTTGGTGGCATCATCGCGATTTTGTGCGGCATCCTGATTGTCGTTGTCCGACTCGATGGTTGGGCGAGGTTCGGAGAAAAACTTCAACTCGGTGCAGCAGCGACTCTTTTCAGTGTGGGTGCAGTGCTGATTGCGGTGAGTCATCGGCGAAAAGGCGACAAATAGATTTCCCCCAGCAGACACCGGGATTCGCAAAGAGCTGGATTCAAGTATTGTCTGTGGTCGGCCAATGGCAGAAACAACCAATCCTGCCTACTCGCGATTATGGCGGGGCAGTAGTCTGGGTTCAGTTCCATTCCGACCTGGCCTCGCTTCAGGCCGAACAATCGGTTCTACCGGAGTCGCGGGTCGCGCGGTTTCTGAAATCAATGTTGGTTAGCTGCGGCCCCGTTAACCGTGTCCTTCGGCGGCAGAGACATCACGATCAAGATGCACGACTTTTTGAAAAGCCGGGCGTCTGCTATTGAGTGACTCGTCATTCCAGAGACGGTAGCCCGCCGAACTGCCGCACTGCTTCATAGACCACGGTGTTCGCGGTGCTGGCGAGATTCAGGCTGCGGACTTTGTCGGACATTGGCAGCTTGAGATTGTTGTCGGGATGCTCTTGCCGAATGCTTTCCGGTAAGCCGCGCGTTTCGCTGCCAAACAGCAGGATGTCACCTCGCTCAAACGAGGCGTCCCAAACCATCCGCGTCGCGAACTTCGTGAGACACCACCAGCGACGACCTGGCAACCGTTGCAACACTTCGGCCCACGAATCGACCGCTTCCCAATCGAGGTACTGCCAGTAATCCATCCCCGCTCGACGGAGATGTTTTTCATCGAGCCGAAATCCCAACGGACGAACGAGCCACAACTTCGCACCAACCGCGACGCACGTGCGGCCGATGTTCCCCGTGTTCTGCGGGATGTCCGGCTGATAGAGCACGACGTTCAACAGCGGTTCGTTGAGAGCAGGCATGAATGAGTTCCTGAAGCACACTCACCCGACGCACGTAGGGTGACATTGAGGATTACTCGCTTGGGTGTCGGGCGAGTACCGTACTTTGGAAATGATCTTTAATAACTCAAACTGAGCAATTTTCACCGCCAAGGCACAAACAACGCGAAGGGACGCCACACAACGATCTCTCAGGATTATTGTGCGAGAAAACTTTGGAATTGGTCACCTTCCCGATTTCACTATGGCTCTTCGCGTACTTTGTGCCTTGGCGGTGAAGCTCCCTCACCAAAAAATGCTCCGATTGAGTCATAAAAACTGCCCGTGAATCATGACTTCCGAGTTGCGGCACTACGAAGAATTGTCCCTCAGCGTTTTGCCGGAATCTCAGCGGGCATTGGTCGCACAGCGTTGAGCGTGCGGTCGGTACCATTTTCGATGCCTTGGATCAAAGCCTCGTCGAGCAATTGCACGAGAGTACGTTGGCCGAAGCCGTACAAGCTCCAAAAGCCATTCTGCGTTACGTCGACGGAGCGATTCAGGAAACGAATGCCGGGGAGTGATTCTCGTCCGGTCGCACCGGCGATTTCTTGTTCAACATCCTGACTTCGATGCTGCACGTAATCGACTGCGGCGTTGACTCGGCGCATGTTGGTTTGCGATGTGAGTTGGTAATCCCAAATCGTGGTATTGGTCAGATCGACAACGTTTGCGCTGTCGGAGACCCATTCATGGCGGCTGTGCCGTATCGCGAGATCGACTTGATCGGTTGCCGTCGTGAACGGTCGCCGCCCGCGCGTCAGCGGCGAGACCACGTCGTCCATGATGCGGAAGATGCTCAGTTCCGTCAGTAATAAGCCGTTGTAGACCACGTTGTTGAGGTCATATGGGCTGCCTGGATGATTGATCGTCAGCGGTTGGAACGGGTACTCCGGCACCGGTTCGTAACTGACGGGTTGCCAAGCATCGAGATCGACCGAATCCCAATAGACGGCTTTCATCACTTGCCCTGACGTCAACGTGAGATCGCCCGCAGGATTGAGCCGCTCGACCTCCGATGGCATTCCCGCTTCGCCAGTGTGCGACGCTTGCAGGATTTGCCGCGACAACACCGGAGCAAGCGTAACAACCTGATTTGTGTGATAGATCGAACGCAACGGACGACCGTCAAAATGATCCATGTTCGTGTTGCTGCCGACCATGTCGAGCAACGTCGGCGTGAGATCTACCAGTCGGCATGGCGTTTCAATGCGTGCCCCTCGCCGAATGTTCGGGCCAGAGACAAACCACGATGCCCGCATTGCATCCGCGAGCGGATAGCCGTGCATCGTTCCCGGCGAACTGTCAGTGCCGAAATACCAACCGGCACGAGCAGTGATCACCAAATCGGGAGCAGAGTCGGTTTCCTGCGGCTGAATATTTCCCTGCCACAACATGTGTCGGCTGAGCGTCACGACCGAATCGGGATACTGGCTGCTAGTCTGTGTTTCGAGCCACTCACGTTCGTCATGCCATGTTTGCAAGAAGTCATGATCGGCAAGTTGTGTGATGCCCAGCGGATCGCGGAGAGGATGCTCGACGACGTTGAACGTCACCTTTCCTTTCGCAGTTGGTTGCACGTCGGTAACGACAGAGTACTTCAATTGCCAACGGATTGTTCCAGACGCGGAGGTCTCCTTCGGCTCACGCTCAATGACTGCATGACCACGATCGGAAGTTGCGATCAACATGGAATTTTCACTGAGCTTCATCATCACCAAGTCGATCGCCGATTGCCGATGCGGCGTCTTGTTGGAAGCATCTGCTAGAAGGCCTGGTTCGTTGCGAACGCCATCTTGTTGTTGGCCAGCCGGATTGTTGAACTGCGCGTGCGAAATCATCTCCACAAGATTGACGGGCGGCAGGTGTTCGGCAATGCGATATGCCAACAAGTCGCCGGGACGGTTTGGCCCCGACCAGTTCTGACTGCGGTAATGCCCTTTGGGAAAGTACAACCGCGCGGCTCCGTCAGAGTCTCCGTCGACGAACACGAATTGTCGTTCGCCGTCGCCTGCATGTTTGGCAAACTCACGATGTTGCCGCACCGACAGACCGAGTCCACCGCCAACCCAACGGCCATCTGCGTCGATTTCGCGCGGTCGATACAACAACTCATGACTCACATCAAAATGTGATAAGTGCCCCGTTCGACCGCCGTGATGTCCGTGATCACTCACCAGACAAAAGTAGGTCTTGTGTAACCGCTCCTTGATCCTGAGTTCGTTGACCACTTGCCCGATGAGTTGATCCGCTTTCGCGATCGTGCGACGAGTGGCTCCAAATTGGCCGCGACACTCTTTGTGACTAACCGAGTCAGTCTCTGGCAGCCAAATGATCGTGACCGGCTGATCTCGTGGAAGAAGTTGCCGAACGGCGTAGTTGGCGTTCGCATCATCAATGTATTGCCACGCGTCCTCTGCCTTTAGGTACGGCACGGTGCGGGCCAGACTCCGTGACCACAACGGCGGCGGTGTGTCGGTCATCACCGGCAACACACCAGTCGCCCAATCACGTCCTTCGTCTCGCAAAATCTGGTAAATCGGGGCAATGTCGCTGGTCAACGAGTGCTTCCACTCGTGTCCCTCTTTGTGCCCGATCAGCCATTTTCGGGCAGTTGATTGCCCATCGATAAGTGCTCGATCAACCCCCTGCGGAGACAGCATCCGAGCGCTGCGACTCGGCCCTAGCGGATCGAGATATGATTGCGACGTCAATTCTTCTCGACAGAATCGGACTTGCCCTTTGAGCCCATGCCGATCCGAAAAACATCCGGTCCACATCGTGCCGTTGGACGTAATCGTGTCTGAAGGAAACCCCGTGAAGCAGTTCGACATCCAGACTCCGTTTTCCAAAAACAGATTCTTGATGTTCGGGAGATGTCCCATCGCGGACATTTCACGAACGACGTCGGGCCGCAATCCATCAACATAGAACACAACCACTTGGCAGCCCGCCAACGGTGCCCCCTCATCAGCTTTGGGTGAGACTACTTCTTCATAAGCAATCGGCTGCACGAACTTTGGCTTCACGATCTGTGCATGAAACGCCCCATCGCTGTCCTGGGGATCAAAGTCGTTAACCGCGAGTTGTAAGCTTCCACTTACCGGTGCCACCCAGCTCTTACCTTTGCCGAGGTAAAAAAGTTTACCATCATCACCAATACGGCCCATTAAGCAAAAGCACGGAGCCGGTCCATGATTACCGCTTGGCAACGGAAACGCCTGAGCCTGAATGCCGTCATGAACAATGAACGAACCCTCTGGACCAACCGATGCTTCAAACTTCTGACCCCACTTGTCCGACTGCCGTACAACAACGCGACCGGATGCTGAGATTGAAATCGGCTCGCCTTCAACCAGATGAATTCCGGTATCAACCCACCCAGCATTGCCCGCCACAGAGACTGCTCGCCCATCCAACTCTTGTTGCTGAGTCGTAAAAGCGTGCCCCGAGTGCGATGCCGAATTGGAACAGCCAATCGATACCAGCGAGAGCATGAGCAAGAGCGAAAGTGTGCCCCGCGCTCCACAAATCCTTTGTGAGCACGAGCCATCAACGGGTAGCGGCAATGTCAGCAAGCGTTGGATCACAGTCGGCGTCCCTGCCCCGTCTCGATGACGGTGACGTGATAAGTCTTAGACGCCGAATTGATCGTCCGCGCGAGCAGCTATGATTCATGCAAACGTCATCGCCAGCACGAACCGCACACGTTCCGCTTCGGGGTGTGCGGACTACGGCTCGCCGGTAAGACATTCCGCGCCCAGAACGCCCACGAAACCGAAGAAGTCTCCGCGACCCGCAAAGTTTAGCAGACTGAAATGCGACTCTACGCTGACCAAGTCTTGTGCGAAGGGCATCGCAAAAACTTCCTCGCTAACGAGACTTCCCACTCGTTGGCGGAAACCCTCGTGGTTTTCGCACGAGCGTGCGACTCGATTTCCCAGTGAAATCCATGAAAAAAGTCCGGCTCACTGAGAAGGCCGGACTCGTTTTGGTTCAATCGCATTGATTCGTGACTCGTCAGCTGGGCTGTTTGCGTTCGCGAATCCAGTCGGTGTGAAACATCTTGCCGCGAGGCTGGTCTGTGCGTTCGTAGGTATGTGCTCCAAAGTAATCTCGCTGAGCCTGTAGCAAATTGGCTGGCAAGCGTGCTTGGCGGTAACCGTCGAAGTAGCTGAGCGCCGCGCTGAAGACCGGAATCGGTAGCCCCACCTGGACTGAAGTCGCAATGACTCGACGCCAGCTTGGTTGAGCTTTTTCGAGAGCCGATCGGAAAAAGTCATCAAGCAAAAGGTTCTCAAGCGTGGGATTCTTGTCGAACGCCGACTTGATGTCCCCTAAGAACCTCGAACGAATAATACAGCCGCCACGCCAAAGGAGAGCGATGTTGCCGTTGTTGAGTTTCCAACCAAACTCTTTGGCGGCGGCATCGAGTTGCACATACCCTTGCGCGTAACTGCACAACTTCGACGCGTACAACGCTTGTCGGACATCCTCAATGAACTGCTTCTTGTCACCGGTAAACTTGGTGTCGACGATCCCTTTGAGTGATTCAGCCGCTCGGACACGTCCATCCTTTTGAGCGGAGAGGCAGCGAGCATAAACCGCCTCTGTAATCAGTGTTGTCGGGACGCCAAGATCGAGTGCGTGTTGACTCATCCATTTGCCAGTCCCTTTCTGCTGAGCGGTGTCGAGAATCTTGTCGACAAGATGAACCCCGTCAGACTCTTTCACACTGAAGATGTCGCGTGTGATCTCGATGAGGTAGCTTTCGAGTTCCCCTTCGTTCCACTCTTTGAAGACTTGGTATAGCTCATCATTGGACAGGCCCAAGACGTTCTTCAAAATGAAGTAAGCTTCGCAGATGAGTTGCATATCGCCGTATTCGATGCCGTTGTGAATCATCTTCACGTAGTGTCCGGCACCCGCCTCACCGACCCAATCGCAGCAGGGGATATCGTTGTTTGGACCAACTTTGGCTGAAATCGTTTGGAAAACATCCTTCACAAACGGCCAAGCGTCATGATGGCCGCCCGGCATAATGCTCGGACCTTTGAGTGCTCCCTCTTCGCCCCCAGACACTCCTGTTCCAATAAAGCGCAGGTTGGCCGCCTTGATCTCTTCGTGGCGACGGTTGGTGTCTCGAAAATCCGAGTTACCACCATCAATGATAATGTCGCCAGGAGCCAACAATGGCTTCAACTGCTGGATCACAGCATCAACCGGACCTCCCGCCTTTACCATGATCATCACCCGCCGAGGCGACTTCAGGCTGGCAACGAATTCTTCAGGAGAATGGTAGCCGGCAATTCGCTCGGCTGATCCCGGATAGACTTTGTCAGCAGGCTCATTTTTCAAGCCGCCGACAAATTCATCTGTCGTCGCCGTTGTTCGGTTATAGACACCCACAGAAAAGCCATGATTGGCCATGTTGAGAACCAAGTTCTGTCCCATGACCGCTAGGCCCATCAAACCAATATCGTGCTTTGACATGATCCCTAAATTCGCCCCTGCTGGAGGCACCTCAAAAGAGTTAAAGAAGACGAAAAGTGACTCGTTATTTTCAAGCCAAGTTCGCCCCGTAAATTGAAGAGCAAGGCAAGGAATTCACACAAAAACAGGAACGCTAGCGTTGGATTCTCGCAGAGCCGCCTTGAGCAAAGGCTCGCACATGCTCGACCGTTGCCATCGTCGTATCGCCGGGGAAGGTTGTGAGCAATGCGCCGTGAGCCCACCCTAATTTCAGCGACTCTTCTGGCGACTCCCCGCTCAGCAAGCCATAGATGAAACCTGCCGCAAAACCGTCGCCTCCGCCAACACGGTCAATCACATCGAGTTGACATGTTGGGGCTACGTAGGTTTTTCCTTCAACCCATGCGACGGCGCTCCAGTCATGTCGGTTCGTGGAATGCACTTCACGCAAGGTCGTGGCAACAACTTTGACGCTTGGTAGTTGCTTGGCAACTTGGTCCATCATCGCGAAAAACGTACTCGGATCGAGCTTGGATTTTCCGGCAACTTCAGGCCCAGGAATCCCTAACCCTTTCTGAAGATCCTCTTCATTACCAACCAGGACATCCACGTTTTCAACGATACTTCGCAGCGTCTTTTGAGCCGTC
>JAPLNX010000099.1 GCA_026400935.1 Planctomycetia bacterium
CCTTCACGAAAATTTCGCAAATGGCTCCGTTCTTCACTTGTTCGTCTCAAATTCCCCTTGCGCGAGGCCCCAATCATGGGCGACATCTACCTCGGACTGCTGCTTTTGGCTGTACTCGATGCGGCGCTTTTTGCCGTAGGACGAGCCATTGGTTTGCACGTTTCACAGCGCGTTAGCAATATTGTGGCGACACTGTTGATGGTCGCCTTGATCACTTACGCGACCTGTTTGTGGGATCAAATCGTTCTTGCTTGGTTACTTCCGTTTTCCAACTTGGTCGTGATTGGAAATTGGTATCTGCCAGTCGCGGGTTTTTTGGGCGGGCTTGTCTCTACACAAGTGAGTGTTGGCAACGGACGACGTTGGCTGTCTGTCAGCGGACTCCAGTGTGCGGCGTTGGTGACGGCGATCTCACCGCTGCTAGGGAACACGCCCCATTGCGGTAATCAATGGGACGGTTCTGGAGTCTGTTTTCAGACAACTCATCAAACCTGTTCCGCTGCATCTGCGGCAACGCTGTTGAAGATGCACGGAATTGATGCTACAGAGCAAGAAATGGCCGAACTATGTCTGACTCGAAACGGGACCAGTTGGATGGGCTTGTATCGAGGGCTAAAGAAAAAAACCGCCAGCACGGACTGGGATGTTGAGATCTCTGCGCGCTCG
This sequence comes from Planctomycetia bacterium, assembly GCA_026400935.1. Lineage (GTDB taxonomy): Bacteria > Planctomycetota > Planctomycetia > Planctomycetales > Planctomycetaceae > SXKJ01. The sequence continues at coordinate 667 of JAPLNX010000099.1, forward strand.
GCGAATGAGCTTCAGGCATTGCGTCAGCCTGCAATTTTGAGTGTTGGGCTTCCATCGGCCGATCACCTTGATCTTCGCACGCAAGCTGAATTTGGTTGGACTCCCGGCGTCCGACATTCAATCGTTTTGATCGGCTTCACGAATGACGACCTTGTTGATATCGCCGAACCCACCGCCGGTGTTGGTCGCGAACGTTGGTCGGTCTCGAATCTCCACGAGTTCTATCTTGGCCAATGCGTTCGGTTGGTGCGCCGCAGCGGACCGTGACCTGGCTATGCGGCCCTGTGCCCGCGTCACTGGCGACTCAGGTTTCATGCCCCGGAACGCTGACGCTCCAGTTGTTGCCGACCAGTGGTTTTGACACAGTCGTCACTGCACTTTTCAAGTGGCGAATAGCGAGGGTGCCGCGAGTCTTTGTATGGATTGTTGTGTCTCGCGTTGTAGCAGCAAATGAAAGCCCATCGCGGGTTGTCGCTTTTATTTTGATCGGAACGGTGCAGCAAATTGCAGTCAAAGAAGATTCCCGCACCCGGTTCCAGTTCACAGTGAACTAGTTCAAAGCGGTCGCAAGCGACCTGGACACGCTCTGGATCGGCTCCCGTTTGATCGCCCACTTTCACATGCTCAATACGTCCCAAGTGATGTGAACCGCGCAAGACTTGCAGGCAACCATTCTCCTTCGTGGCTTGATCAAGGGCGATCATGCAGCTCGCTAGATGCGGGAACAAACAGCCGTTGTGATACCAGTAGCCATAGTCTTGGTGCCACGCCCAAGCTCCGCCGACACGAGGCTCTTTCAAGATCATCTTGTGGTGATAGTGGTACACCTCATCGAGCAGCACCGTTTCCATAGCGTGAACGATTCGCTCGCTACGAACGATCGCGCCATAAATTGAATCGTTCGGCAGTTCGTTGCTGACCACGAGGTCGATTGCTCCTCCCTCGCCATCTGCTCGGCTCGCCTTTTTTGTATGAAGGTCGTGATCCGCTCGAGCTATTTGGCTCAGTAACGCCACCTCTTCAGCGTCGAGTAGATTCGGAACGATAAAGAATCCGTCTTCCTCGAACTGGTCAATCTGTGTGGCTTGAATTCGGAATGTGCTCATCGGTCGCTCCCGTTGCCGGTCGTTCGTTATTCAGTCCCTCGACTGTATTCTCAGGCGGCGGAAGAATGTAGCACCCGAGGTTGAGATGATCTTCGAGAACAACCGAAGACTGTGCTGACTGGTTTTCGAGGGAGCTGGAACTTGATCGACGAAGACGACGGTGTGTTTGATGGCATAGACGATGATGACGAGGACTCAACGGTCCCGTGTCCGTTCTGTCGTCGCGAGATCCACGAAGATACGCCCCGCTGTCCTTATTGTGAAAACTACATCTCGACGGAGGACCGGGACGCAGTACCGACATCAAAGCCGTGGTGGATTGTGTTAGGGACCATACTCGGTTTGATCGCCGCATATCGCTGGTTTTTTCCGTGACATTGATTGTTACTGCGGCAGATGCTTCCGCGCTTGCGGTTCGATGCTGACCCCCTAATCTGTGTCGCACGTCGATTTCCCGGATGTAGTTTCAAAATTAGCTCGAAGCGCAAGTAGTGGGGGCACTGGAGAGTCCGCCCATTCGACCACAGGTTGTAGGTCGTTCTAACTTTGGAATCACTCCTAAAACATCACCCTGTTCCTCAAGACTAACGAACTCAACATGCAGACAATTACACAAGTATCTGGCACCAGCGTGCCGTTGTTTCTCGACGACATTGACACCGACCGCATTATTCCCGCTCGTTATTTGCGCTGCGTCACATTCGACGGTTTGGGCGAGCACGCTTTTGAAGATGATCGCAAGCAAGACGTGAAGCATCCGTTCGATGACGCTCGCTTCAACGGTGGAAACGTTCTTGTCTCTGGGCGTAACTTTGGATGCGGTTCTTCTCGAGAACATGCTCCACAATCGCTGATACGTTGGGGAATCAAGGCGGTCGTCGCCGAATCATTTGCAGAAATCTTTTTCGGCAATTGTACGTCGCTTGGTATTCCGTGCGTGGCTGCCGCTCGAGCTGATTTGGAAAAGCTCACTGCCGCAATTCAGAACGATCCGAAGTTGGTCGTCACCGTTGATCTGATGGCAAATGAAGTTCGATATGGCTCGAAGTCGATTCGCTGTTCAATGCCCGGAAGTGCTCGTCAATCGCTGACGACTGGTCAGTGGGATTTCCTCGGTCAGTTGCTCGACGATCAAAAGGGGATCGCCGCTACCGCTGCGAAGTTGCCGTACCTGAATCAGTTTGTCGCGAGCTGAACTGCAATATGTGGAAATTCGCCGTTCGTAATTTGCTGAGCCGCCCGGCGCGATCGGCGTTGTCGTTGTTGGGCCTGACGGTCGCGATTGCAGGAATGGTCGGATTGTTCTCAGTCGCGAAAGGAATTGACGCAACGGTTGAGCAGACTTTCGGGCAAATCCCCGGCTTGCTGGTGATGCAGACCGGTGCGCCGATCCCGCTCTTCTCACGACTTCCGTTGGTTTGGGGCGATGAGATTCAACAGTTGGACGGCGTGGGCGTTGTCACGCCGGAAGTCTTGTTGCGAGTCAACATCATCAACGGCAAGAACGTCATCAGCCCGCCCCGTTTTTTTCTCGGCATTGATATCGCATCACGACTGAAGTTGAAGAAGGGGATTTATCTCGACGCCATGAAGGAAGGACGCTTCCTGGGGTCGGAAGACCTCGGCAAAAAGCATGTCGTTGTCAGCCGCGCGATCGCCCAACAATTTGAGAAGAAGCTTGGCGACACCATGCGGATCAACGGAGCCGATATGACAATCGTCGGCATCTATCATTGCGGTTCTTTGCTTCTGGATGTCGCGATCTTGGTTGATGTTGGCACGTTGCGTCAGCAAGGTTGGGTTGATCGCGATAGTGCGTGTTCGTTCTACGTTGAGCCGAACGGTCGAGTGCCGATCGAAGTGTTGTCCAAAAAAATCAGCGAACACTTTCGCGGACGTTCGTTGGTGTCGAACACCACGAACAGTTTGTGGTCATTGTTGGCATTGGCGAGTCCCACGACTCCGTCCGATTCCAAGCCAACAAACCCGATTAGTTCGCTATTCGGCTTGATCAATCCTCAGTTGAAGTCGGCTGACAAGGAGAAAACGTCAGGAACCGACGCCAGCAGTATGACTGAGCCTGACAAAGAAAATGCGTTGCCCATCGAAGTTCGCAGTTCATCCGATTGGGCCGAGAAGGTCGGTGAGTTCAGCCAAGACCTCGATCTATTTCTGGCGTTGATGACTGGCATCGGTATGACGATCGCCGTGCTGAGTATCATCAACACCATGCTAATGAGCGTCAGCGAAAGAGTGATCGAATTCGGCATCCTAAAAGCGAACGGCTGGACTCCTTGGGACGTGTTGAGATTGGTCACATTTGAGAGTGCGACGCTCGGCCTCGGCGGCGGACTGCTAGGAAGTTTCATCGGCTGGCTCGTGACTCAAGTCTTCAATGCCCGCTGGCCCGAACGTCTCAACCTCTACGCGAGTCCCGGCCTGCTTGTTTTCTCGATTACTTTTAGCACCCTCATCGGCATGCTCGGCGGCCTCTATCCCGCCCTCTGGGCCATGCGACTCTCGCCAATGGAAGCAATTCGCCGGGGGTGAATTGTTTCTTGGTGTAAATGAAATTTCGGGTTAACGGCCCGTTTCAGTTGGACGTCTCATCGAGCAATGTTTCATCAGCGGCCACACTTCGTTGCATCACGACGCCCTTGACATTTTAGAGCATCCGTGACATGAAAAATGCGCTCAAAATGTCACTTTCGTTTTTAAGAACGTGACTGAGCGAATCGCTAGAGAAGTCGTCAGTCCCAAGAAAACGTGTGATGAAAACTTGCTTGAAATTGGCCGCAATCGTTTTGTTCGTTGTCTGCGGGTGTTCGACACCAGATACGCTTATTAAATCTCTCGTTTTAGTCGTAGTCCGCTTGTTAGCTACGCCTCAAGGAGCAACTTGCGGCGCTCAATGGCTTCGGCGAAAGTGTGATTGATTCAGTGAAGGTGGATTTCATGAGGCGGCACTTTTATTACGAACTTATACGCGGACGCTCGTTGAGAGTGATCGTGGTCGCGTTGATTTCTTGGTTGTTTGCCGCCGACGTTCGTGCAGACGAAGCGACACCATCGGCGCTGCATCGAGTGACGTTTGCCGATGACAGATCAGTGACACGAACCGTCGATTGTCGGATTCTGCTGACCGCTCAGGACGGTGGATTGCTGCTCGAGGGGCGCGATGGAAAGTTGTGGACGGTCAGTCCCAAGCAGCTTGAGAAGAGCGAGTCCAGTGACGAAACGTTTCAGCCGCTTCCTGCCGATCAACTCGGCCAACAACTTCAGCAGGAGTTGATTGAGTTTGGAATCAAATCGCCATCAGAGATTATTCAGACCAAGCACTACGTTATCTGCTCAACGGCAGGTCGCAAATACGGCGAATGGGTCGGAGGTTTATTCGAGCGACTACACGATGCGTTTCATCTGTTTTGGAAAGAGGACGACCTGAATCTTCATGAGCCTGAATTTCTTTTGACCGCTTTTGTGTTGAAGGATCAAACGGAGTTCGTGCAATTGGCAACTCAGCACGACGGAGCTGATGCGGCAGTGTCGAAGGGTTATTTTTCCATCGAGACGAACCGCATCGTGATGTTCGATCTGAGTGCAACACAAAACTCCGCACCGGCGAAATCATTCGAGGAGATTCGACAGAAAATGCGAAAATCGCCGTTCAATGTCGCGACGGTGATCCACGAGGCGACGCATCAGATCGCGTTCAACAGCGGGATGCACACGCGATTCGCCGACAATCCCGTCTGGTTGACGGAAGGGATGGCGATGTTCTTTGAAGTGCCCGATTTGGAGAGCCATTCGGGCTGGAAAACCGTCGGCAAAATGAATCAAACGCGGCTCGTTCGGTTTCGTGAGCTGCTCAAACAACAAAGAGAGCCGACATCGCTGCACTCGCTGATTCAATCGGACAGCCGCCTCAAAGACGCGGCCGTTGCGGAAGCCGCTTATGCCGAATCCTGGGCACTGACGTATTATCTGATCAAAAATCGAAAGGTTGACTACATCACATATCTCAAAACTCTGCAGGGCAAGTCACGTCTAAAGGCAGATACTCCAGAAGAACGCCTGGGCGACTTCAGCAAAGCGTTCGGTGCAAATTTGGATGACCTCGGACGTGACTTCAAACGCTGGCCCGCGTGGCGTTCAAAATAGATTGCCTGCGGCAGGTTTGTTCGTCTCGCTCAAGTGCTTGCGGGGGCCATTGGCAACGGCTAACCTCCGCCGCTCTTTTGGCCGCACGAGCGGGTCACTTCGCCTCACGAAATTAGCTGAGTTGCTGCTCTCCGATGTCCGACCCGAATCAACGCATTGTCATCACCGGAGTGGGCCTGACGTCGCCCAACGGGAATAGCTTGAACCAGTTTCGAGCGAACCTGCTTGCTGGGAAGTCGGGTGTTTCGAAGTTTGAAACGCGGTATATCGGCGAAGTTTTGGCCGGTGTTTGCCACTTTGATCCACTGAAATACCAAAAGAAGAAAGACGTCCGTCGTGGGACGCGAGCCGGTTCGATCGCCATTTATTGTGCAAACGAAGCGGTGCAAGACAGCGGCTTGAATTGGGCCGAAGTCTCGAAAGACCGAGTCGGTGTCTACATCGGCATCACCGAGCACGGTAACGTCGAGACAGAGAACGAGATCTTTGAAATCTCGCAGTTCGGCTACGACACCAGCGTTTGGTCACATCATCACAATCCTCGCACTGTCGCAAACAATCCCGCAGGAGAAGTGACGCTCAGTCTACAAGTGACTGGACCGCACTTGTGTTTGGGGGCAGCCTGCGCCGCTGGAAACGCTGGCTTCATTCACGGCGTGCAGATGCTGCGATTGGGCGAAGTGGATTTGGCCATCTGCGGTGGTGTGTCGGAAAGCATTCATACATTCGGCATCTTTGCGAGTTTCAAAAGCCAAGGTGCGCTGGCATCAAACACAGTTCCAGAGCAGGCGAGCCGACCATTTGACCTCGATCGCAATGGTATTGTGGTCGCCGAAGGGGGCGGACTCGTCACGCTCGAACGTTTGCCAAGTGCCCTGGCACGCGGCGCGACAATTTACGGTGAAATCGTCGGGCACGCGATGAACTCCGATGCAACCGACTTCGTGCTGCCAGATCCGACTCGTCAAGCACAGTGCATGAGGTTGGCACTTTCCCGTGCCGGGATCGGTGCCGAGCAAATCGACATCGTCAGTAGCCATGCAACCGCGACGGAACAGGGTGATATTGAAGAGTCGCTCGCATTGCGGGAGGTGTTCGGCAATTGCCCGAAGGTCGCGATTAACAACACGAAAAGCTTCATCGGCCATGCAATGGGGGCTGCCGGAGCGTTGGAATTATTGGGAAATGTCCCCGCGTTTGACGATCATTTGGCCCACGCTACAATCAACCTCGATCGGCTGGACCCTCGATGTGAACTGCCGCAGTTGGTGGCGAATCAACCGCGAAAAATGGAGCGAGTGGAGTACATCCTCAATAACTCGTTCGGCATGTTGGGAATTAATTCGGTCGTGATAGTGAAGCGATTTTCGGGGATTTGAGCTTCTTAATATCTCTCGTCAGAGGAATAGAAAGAACCCCCACCGAGACAAGCTCGGCGGGGATTGTGTTATTGGGATTTTGCGACTTTTTGACGTGTTGGAGTGAGCGGAATGAGTGCGGATCAGATTCGACAAGTCATCCTCAATATCTTGATTCGGATCGCTCCGGACAACGATCTGACGAACCTGAAGGACGAGGTTCCGTTTCGCGAACAGATGGAACTCGACAGCATGGACTTCCTCGACATCGTCATGGAAATCCGCAAGCGTTATCGCGTCCAGATTCCGGAAGAGGATTACACGTTCCTCAACACGATGGCGAGTACCGTCGGCTATCTTTTGCCGCGTTTGCAAGCGGCGACAGCCTAATTTAATTCTGGCTTCAGGAGCCGGGCGGCGTTAGCTCCCGGACAAAAGTTCCGAATTGCTCGGGGGGTGACACCGCCCGGCTGGCCAAATTGGTTGCGGCTTTGCCGCTGACGATGAACCGCGATGTACGACACCATCATCATCGGAGCGGGATTATCGGGGCTCGCGGCTGGAATCCGTTTAGCCTATTACGAGCGTCCTGTCTGCATCGTAGAGAAACACACCACGATCGGCGGGCTGAATTCTTTTTATCGGTTGAGAAAGCGGGATCACGACGTCGGCCTGCACGCGGTCACGAACTACGCCAAACCGGGAACCAAGACCGGGCCGTTGAGTAAGCTGCTCCGGCAACTGCGGCTTCGCTGGGAAGATTTTGACCTCACTCCACAGTGCGGTTCGACAGTCGCATTCCCAGGCGTGACGCTCCGATTCACGAATGAGTTCGATGTTCTCGAACAGCAGATCGCCGAAACGTTTCCGACTCAGATTGACGGCTTTCGGCGACTCGTACGACGGATCAACGAGCATGACGAATTGAATCTTGCAGCGCGAGAATCATCGGCTCGCGAGGTTGTTAGTTCGGAAATTACGGACCCGCTGCTGGTTGATATGCTGTTTTGTCCGCTGATGTTTTACGGCAGCCCGACCGCTCACGACATGGACTTCACGCAGTTTGTGATCATGTTCAAAGCGGTCTTTCAAGAAGGTTTTGGTCGGCCGCATGAAGGCGTGCGGCTCATCATGCGAAAGTTGGTGAAACAGTTTCGCGGCTTCGGCGGCGAGCTTCGTTTGAGAGCGGGTGTGCAACGCATTCTGTCGGACAACGGTCGTGTCACCGGAGTTCAGCTTGAAGACGGCACGGTGCTTGAAGCCAAGCATGTCGTTTCGAGTGCCGGATCGGCGGAGACGATGCGTTTGTGTGACGTCGAACCGGCAGAGCCGGAACCGTATCGGCCCGGTGCGATCTCGTTTGTCGAAACGATCTTTTCACTGGACTGTATGCCTTCTGATTTGGGGCACAACGAGACGATCGTGTTCTACAACGACAGCAATCGCTTCGCATACGACGCTCCGCATGAACCGATCGACTTGCGCAGCGGCATCATTTGCTCGCCCAATAATTTTCAGTACGACAAGCCGCTTGATGAAGGGCGAGTGCGGATCACGGCACTCGCGAATCCCGACTACTGGATGACGTTGCCGCAAGAGCAATACGTCGCCGAAAAGGAGGCTTGGACGCAGCGGATTGTAGAGTCGGCTTTGCGGTTCATGCCCGACTTCCGCAGCCATGTGGTCGATACCGATGCTTTCACTCCGCGAACGATCACAAAGTTCACGAGCCACTTCAACGGTGCGGTTTACGGAGCGCCGCATAAAATCCGGAGCGGTCAGACGCACTTGCAAAACTTGTTCTTATGCGGAACTGACCAAGGGTTTTTGGGGATCATCGGGTCGATGTTGTCGGGAATCACGATCGCGAATCTGCACCTCTTGAAGGCGAATTGAGATGTCTGACGCAGTGCCGACGGCTGACGCCATACCGACTACGGACACTGACGCGACCGCTCCATCGCTCGAACTCAATGAAGAGCTGCGTTATCTCTTCGCAGCAATTCAGGACTACGCGATCTACACGCTGACTCCGGAAGGAATGATTCACGCATGGAATCCGGGTGCGGAGCGTCTGCATGGTTACACGCGTGAAGAGGCTGCCGGGAAATACTTCGGCGTGCTGTATCCGAAGGACGGAATCGACGTCGGCTCGGCGGAATTTCAACTCAAATTCGCGGCAGAACATGGTCGGTACATTCGCGAAGGTTGGCAGACACGCCAGGACGGGACTCGGTTTTGGGCCTATTGCGTCACGACCGCGATGCGTGACGAATCCGGACGATTGCGTGGCTTCGCAAAAGTGTCGTTGGACATTACTCAGCGCAAGCAAGTGGAAGACGAGTTGCTGGAGTCACACGCCTTCATCCAGCAGATCATTATGAGTGCGCCGCAAGGGATCGTCGTTTACGACAAGAGCCTACGATACCGCGTTTGGAATCCTTACATGGAGCGGTTGACGGGGCTCGCTGAGAAAGATCTCTTGGGACATCAGCCGTTGGAGTTCTTTCCGTTTCTGCGCGAGCACGGCGTCGATGTGGTGCATCACCGCGCGCTAAAGGGCGAGACGCTGGAGAGCGAACCAATCCGTTATCATCTCGGATCGGATCGAGACGGCTGGTCTTCTGGCGTTTGGTCGCCGTTGCGAGATTCAAAGCAGGAAATCATCGGTGCATTGGGTTTCGTGCGTGACATCACCGAACAGGTGAATGCCCAAGAACGACTGCAAATGCTGTCGCGACGATTGCTGACAGCTCAAGAGCAAGAACGACGAAAATTGGCGATTGAGCTGCACGATGAAATTGGACAAGTTCTGACCGCCGTCACGCTGAACCTGCAAAGCCTGCATAAGGAGGCAACCCAAAAAGGACGCGAGCAAATTCAAGAGTGTGTGCAGATTGTGCAGCAAGCGATTCAACAAGTACGTGAGATGTCGATCAACCTACGCCCCTCGTTGCTTGACGATCTCGGCTTACAACCCGCACTGCGTTGGTATCTTGATCAACAAATGCAGCGAGCATCACTGGCAATCGACTTGAAGTGCGCTGTGACGAAGGGGCAAATTCCCAGTGACATTGAGACTGCTTGCTTTCGCATTGTTCAAGAGTCTGTCACGAACATTCTGCGTCACGCCCACGCTCGCAAAGTTTCAGTCAATATCGAGTTGGTACAGAACACTTTGAGTTTGGAGATTCGCGATGATGGTGTCGGGTTCGACATGGCCGATGCTCGCGAACGAGCGGTTCAAGGCTTGAGTTGCGGGCTTCTGGGGATGCAAGAACGGGCCGAATTATTGGGCGGCACGTTGACCATCGAATCCACGCCTGGAATGGGAACTCGTTTGAGATCGGCATTCCCACTGGGGGTTACACAGCCCGCAATATTGCAGCCTTCGGCGGTTACTCGGCAGTGACCAAGCCGCGATTGAGCGCGTAGCGAACCAAGCTCGCGATGTCGTGGATATTCAATTGGCGCATCAGCAAAGTTCGGTGTGACTCAATAGTCTTTCCGCTCAGGCCCAGAGTCGCCGCGATTTGTTTGGTGGATTGACCTTCGGCAATCAACTGCAAGACCTCGCGTTGCCGTGGTGTCAGCCGATCATAAGACGATCCCGTTGGTTTTTCCGTTTCCGCTTGGGTACTGAGGTATCCGGCAATCACGTGTTTGGAAACGGCAGCACTCAGATATGTGTCTTTGCGAGCAACTGCCCGGATTGCTAACTCCAACTCCTTCGGTGAGTCGCTTTTCACGAGATAGCCCGATGCTCCCGACCGCATGGCTTGTAGCACGTACTCTTCCGCTGAGTTCATCGACAACATAATCACGCACACGGACGGAAACTCTTTTTTGATGCGTCGAAGAACTTCGAGCCCATTCATGCCGGGCATTAAGATGTCGAGCAACACGATGTCTGGTGAAAATCGATCGACAAACACGAGTGTTTCGTGGCCGTTTCGAGCTTCTCCGACAACGTCAACATCCGCAAAGCCGCTGATGAGCGAGCGCAGCCCCGCTCGAATCAATTCATGGTCGTCCGCCAGAAGAAGTCGAATTGCCTGCGTCATATCAGAGTGCATCATCCTGAGAATCGATCATCCCGGTTGTCATAATTCAGTTGTCATGCTTCCACGGTCACTAAGCCTTTACTAACCGCATATCGGACCAAGCCGGCAACATCGTTGATCTTCAAGGCTTGCATGAGTTGAGTGCGGTAGGTCTCTACCGTCTTAGGACTCAGTTCAAGTTTGATCGCGATCTGTTTTGTCGTAAATCCCTCGGCCACAAGCTGCAAGACATCTCGAAGCCGAGGTGTCAGTCTCCCCAACGAGCTATCCTTCGCATCGCCGCTTGTGACGCGATTCACATAACCCGAAATTACATGCTTTGAAACTGCGGCACTGAGATAAGTCTCGCCGCTTGCAACCGCTCTGAGTGCTAATTCCAACTCTGTCGGCGAGTCACTTTTGACGAGATAGCCATGAGCCCCGTTTCGCATCGCTTGTAAAACATACTCTTCGGCGGAGTGCATCGACAAAATCAGGACTCGAACGTTCGGAAAGCTATGCCGAATCCGTGTCGTCGCATCAAGGCCATTGAGCCCCTGCATGAGCACATCCATCAATACGACATTAGGGTGGAGCTTTTCGATTTGCTGCAAAGTTTCGTGGCCGTTGCTCGCTTCACCGACGATTTCAAATCCGTCAAATTCACCAATCAGTCGCTGCAAACCAGCACGCATCATCTTGTGATCGTCGGCGAGTAACACACGGATCATGGTTATGCCTTAGCTTTAGCGAATAGATCACGGAAGAATGTGTCTCAGGCTGCTGAAAAACGAATAGCTCGAAAAGTTCAGATCGTCGAAAACTTAAAATATCCGATGGTCAAGATTGACCGTCCTATTTTAGTCTGAAGTGGTGAAACGGTAGTTTGCCAACGCCGCAACCAGTTTCAAATGTTGTCGACTGGTTTCATATAGTCATTTTCCACACATGGGCCACCAGAGTTCGCAATCTTCGTAGCTTTCATCTCCAAACGGCAATCAACTTCAAAAACAAATTGTTGACTTGACGCAAATTCGACAGGCCGGTCGAGAGAGTTCATCTTCACTTCAGATTCGGGATTCAAATGACGTACTCCTTCATTGTTGTTGGTTTGGGCGAATCGCTCTTTGATGTTTTCCCTGATCGGGTGATCTTGGGGGGTGCACCGCTGAATGTGGCGTATCACGCTCACCAATTATGTTCACGAAGCGGCGGACGTGGTGTGGTGGCAAGCCGCATTGGGAACGACGAACTCGGCCAACAGATGTTGGGTGAGTTGCAGGCTCGGCAGTTGTCCGACGAGTTCGTGCAACGGGACTCGCAGCACCCGACGGGACGCGTTGACATCGCGTTACGAAACGGCGAGCCAACATACACGTTTCTCTCCGATGTCGCGTGGGACTACCTTGCATGGACGCCGCAGTGGGAGCAGCTTGCGAACAACTGCGATGCAGTAGTCTTCGGTACGTTGGCTCAACGTTGCCCGACTTCGCGAGCAACGGTGCGGCAATTTATCGGAACCGCGCGGCAGGCAATTCGTTTGTTCGACGTCAATTTGAGAGTGACTTTCTTCGATGCCGACACTCTTCGACGCGGAGCCGAACTAGCGACCGTCATCAAACTCAACGAAGACGAGATTCCACTCGTCTTACGAGTGCTCGGCCTCGATCACGATTTCAATGACGACTGTTCTTCAGACTCAGCAGCAGACACAACGCACAAAGCCGGTGCGAGTCGTTTACTCGACGCTTTTGGGTCGAATGGTTTGAAGACCGTTGTCGTCACTCGCGGAGCACGGGGAACGGCGTTGATCACGCACGACGATTACGTATGCGGCCCGGTCGCTCAATTCCCTCGACACCTGCAAGCAGACAACGTTGGAGCAGGCGATGCGTGTTCTGCCGGACTGTTGTGGGGTTGGCTCAATAAATGGAGTCATCAAGAAACGGTAGCACTGGCAAATCGCCTAGGCGCGTTCGTCGCGTCGCAACCGGGTGCCACACCGCCGATCCCATCGGATGTTTTTGTTTAACCGTAATGCCAACGGCGTTGTGGTTAAAATTCTTGAGTTTGCTAAGACCAATCGAACTTCGCAGCCATTGGCATGCGCCGTCCACTTCCGAAGGCTCGTGACGTGAGCTTGATGCCGGGTGGCATTTGGCGGCGTTTGAATTCGTTGCGGTCTAAGCGAGTCGCTACCCAGCGGACGGTTTCAGCGGGGAACGATTCGCTGAGCGTAGCGATGGACTCTTCGCGTTCGATCAGCCCTTCCAAGATCGCGTCGAGTACAGGATACGGCGGGAGCGTATCTTGATCGAACTGATCCGGAGCGAGTTCAGCACTCGGGGGCTTTGTGATCGAACTAAGCGGGATCACTTCTCGGCATTCACGGACATCATTGATGTAGCGTGAGACTGCGTAAACGTCTCGCTTGAGGAGATCGCACAAGACAGCGAAGCCGCCAGCCATGTCGCCGTACAACGTGCAATACCCGACCGCTAATTCGCTTTTATTGCCGGTTGCCAGCGCGAGCCAACCGTGTCGATTGCTGCGGATCATGACAAGCGCTCCACGAATGCGCGCTTGCAAATTTTGATCGGCCAGGCCAGCTGGCTGACTCGCCAGGTCCGTATCGACAACAGTTGTCACTTCATACGCACGGTGCATCGCATCGATTGGAACAACCGCATGATCGATGCCGAGATTTTCGGCCAGAATGCATGCGTCAGAAATGCTGTGTTCGCTGCTGTACCGACTGGGCATCAATAATCCATGAACGTGTCCTTGCCCTGCCGCTTGAGTGGCAATGTAAGCCGCCAGTGCCGAATCGATCCCGCCACTCAAACCCAGCACACAATCTTTGAAGCCACTTTTGCGTAGGTAATCGCGCAACCCAAGAACGAGCGCGTCTAACAAGTCTGCTTCACGTGGTCGTGTCACTTCTCTCCACTGAGTCCCTTCGGTCTTTTTCATCCCCTCCACAAACAGCGCCGTATCAACAACACGCAGGTCTTCAGCAAACGGTGCCAACTGCTCGATCACATTGCCTGCGGCATCAATAACCATGCTATTGCCGTCGAAGACGAGATCATCGTTGCCGCCCACTTGATTGACGAAGACAAATGCCTTGTGATGTTTCGAGACGTGTCGCCGAAGCAGGTTCAAGCGGCGATGCGGCTTGTCTTTCTCAAACGGACTCGCAGACAGATTGACTAACACATCCGCACCGGCGGCGACTAAATCAGCGACGGGATCGAACTGCAGCAGTGGTTGCTCGTGATACGAAGTTCGCGGCTCGCCGTACCATGCGTCTTCGCAAATATGAACGCCGAGCTTCAGGTTTCCAAACTCGATGGGCTTCACTCGCCCAGACGGACGGAAATACCGCTGCTCGTCAAAGACGTCGTAATTGGGGAGCAACGTTTTGTGGATCGTGTCGCGCACTTCGCCATTGAGTATTAGTGTCGCCGCGTTCGCCGTTCTGCCATCGGGAACACCCCAGCGCGTCGGATGTCCCACCAAAACGCCGAGCCCCGCCGGCAACTCCTTGGCGAGCGAGCTGACAACTCGATCGCACGAATGTGCGAAGCCTTCTCTCAGCAGCAAATCCTTCGGGGGATAACCGCTGATGACCAACTCGGAAGTGACTAACAAGTCTGCTCCGACTTCGGACGCCTTCTCGGCAGCCGCTTTGATGAGTTCGGCATTCCCGTGGAGGTCACCTACGATTGGATTGAGTTGTGCCAACGCAATTTTCACAGACGTCACCTTCACTGATTCAAGAATTGCAGAGCTGCATTACCGTGATGTTCGGCATCCTCCCCGCATCCTACAGACAGCAGGAAGAATTCGAGAATGTCAGCATGGCGATTGGTGTATTTGTCAAAAGCGGGGAACGCGAATTGGAACGGAACTCATGCGCATCACCACGAGTCGTGCTAGTTTTTGAAATCGTCGCTAGAACTTATCGCTTGGATGTCTTTCTCGTTTCACCAATTCATATTCATATTGAAGGTAAGGCAAAACTCATGGCCGTTGACATCAACCTCGTCTACGAAGGTCAGCTCCATTGTGTCGCGACTCACGGACCATCGGGAGCGACGTTGGCAACCGATGCTCCGATCGATAACCACGGCAAAGGCGAATCCTTTTCGCCAACTGACCTCGTGGCAACGGCGCTCGGCGCGTGTGTCATGACCATCATGGCGATCTCCGCCGAGAAGCATCAGTTCGATCTGACTGGCACACGAATTCACGTCACAAAAGAAATGATTCAGCAGCCGGTCCGTCGCATCGGTCGATTAGCAGTGACGGTGACTGTTCCGCTTGAGAAAGCCGCTCTGTTATCTGGAATTGATCGCAGCAAGCTGGAAACAGCCGCACGACATTGTCCCGTGCATCAAAGTCTGCATCCGGATATCGACGCGCCGATTTCTTTTTCCTGGGAAGGCTGAGCCGACAAAGCCATTGCGGTCGCACGACAGTTATTTCGGGCATCCGGAATCACTTTGGCATCTGCCACGCTGTCATCACCGTTGAGTCACCTGCCCCAAGCTCGCAGTCTGGCGAACGTCCTTCGTCTTCATGTACCGTTCTGCGCTGATGCGATTCGCCAGCCACGGCTCGAACAACGCAAACGCCAGCGCAAGCCACAGCAGCCAATCCCAAAACCGAATCCCTCGGCGAGCCACCAACGACACATCACCCACCTTCGCCACATCGTCGAGATAAGTCATCAACGGTCGCCCCGGAAACGCTACTTTCAATTCCGCCTCCTCAGTCCCCCCTCCGCCGTCCGCCGTCCGCCCTCCGAAGTAACTCAGGTCAGACTCAAGCGGATCGAGGTTTGCGACGAACAACTCCGTCAGCTTGTCGTGTCCCGTTTGCAGGACTTCGTAGGTGCCGATGCTCTCGGTCTCGCGGAAGGTCGGTTCGGTCGCGTTTCCTTCGAGGCTCAAGTTCGACAGCCGCCCGTCCGGCTGCTTCACCAGCAGTTGCGGCGAACCTTCCAACGCGGAGACCGCAATCGGCACGGCGTCTCCCGTCCGATGAAACGGCTGCGGCGCGAAACGTTGCTGACTGAGATATCCCACCAACCGATAGACCCACGGCAAGAACGCGGGCTTCACCGGGAAGTTCGACCAGTCCCGATCACACGGAGCGGCGCACAGCATGACCTTCCCCTGCCCGAACGGTTTCTCAACCAACAGCGGCGCTCCGCTGCTCGTGCGCATCAACACCGCCGACTCACCCGGTTCGATGTTCCAAAACGCCTGAAACTGCACCCCCGCAAACAGCGTCGATTGCTCGTCGCGTAACGCTGCGAGTGCCGGATGCGTTTCATCGAAATCACCGATGCCGGCCGCCGATCGCTCGCCGGCCGGATCGCCTTCGATGGAACTCAATCGTCCGGGCAACAGGCCGCCGTGCAGTCGAGCCTCCCCTGCCAGCGTCTGGTTGTAGAACGGCGCACTGACTTGATCTCCCAAGAAGATCAGCACGCTGCCGCCGCGATCGACAAAACTTTCCAACTTCTCGACCGTCGGCGCGGCGAGCGATTCCACATTCGCCAAGATCACGAGCGACCGACCATGCAGTTGATCGTCGGCGATCGCATTCGGCGTCGTCTGATCGAACTGAATCGGCGTCGCGCCGCCCGCCGCCGCCGCCGTCAGAGCGAGTTTCAAAAAGAACAATTCATCCAACCGTCCAACCGATGATGGAGCCCCGTTGACCGCAAGCACCTTCACCGAATCGACCACGTCAAACGCGAAGTGACGCCGGTTGTCGGTCGGATACCGCTGGTCTTTGACCTGCACGAAACCGTGATGCCAGCCGCCGCGTTCAAACGTGTGAAAGAAGCGGCCGACGCTCCAGCGATCCGACTGCAAGCCGTCGAGCTTCTGCTCGCCCACTTTCTGGCCGTCGATGAACAACTCCAACTCACACGCCGTCGCATCCCCTTGAACGCGAACATGCGGACGCAGCGCAAACGGCACTCCGACCATCGGCCGCGAGGCTCCGTATTGCACCGCCGTGATGCCCAGATTCTGCGGCTGCTTCGGCCTCAAGCTCACAAAGAAATGCAGCACATCCGAAGCATCGCTCGTCGTCGCGAGCGACTCCGCGTCCGACGCTTCCAACTGCTGCAAGTCACTCAGCACGTAGACCTCTTTGCTGCCGTGCGCATCGCCGCGCAGCAACATCTCGGCACGCAAGACCGCTTGATTCAGATCGGTCCCCAGTTCTTTCACGACCGCGTTGTCTAACGCTTGCCGCACATCCCCCAGCTCGGGAGTCGGCTGCGGAAACAAGACTTCAACGCCGTCCGCTCGACGCCCCACGAGCACGACCGACGCCACATCTCCCGGCTTCAGTCCGTTGATGATCTCTTTCGCCGCCGACTTCGCACGTTCAAACAGCGGCAGATTGTCTTCCACGTAGCTCATGCTGGCCGAATCATCGAGCACGATCACCACCGCGCGACTCTGCCCGCTGACGAGCGCCCCGCCGCGCGGCATGATCAGCGGCTGGGCCAACGCCATCGCAAACACGGCGAACAACGCCATCCGCAGCGCCAGCAACCACAACTCTTTCAGCCGGCTCATGCGATACGACCGCATGAATTGATCGGTCAAAAAGCGAGTCGTCGAAAACCGCAACGTCTTCACCTTCCGCGACCGGCTGAGGTGAATCAACAACGGGATCGCCGCCGAGAGCAAGCCGATCAGATAAAGCGGACTGAGGAATTGGAACATCACTTCGCCTATGACAAGTCATCTATCTCGGACATGGTCACGAATCGGTCGAGTAAGAAATTAGTAACTTGGTTTCACCCAATCATTGATCTCTGACGTTCCAGCAATGAATCCGATCAATTCCTCTCCATCGCTGGGTTCTTTGTACTCTTCGATCGCCAGGATCTCAGCGAGTGGCCAGACGACAATTTCATTTTTTTCGTTGGAATAGTTCGTCGCCTCTTCGCTTCGGAGAGCGTTCTCAACATGCTTCTCGGTTGGTTGATCGAATATTCGAACTTGGATATCGAGCGAATCTGTTGGCACTCCACCGACCTCACACCGATATGCGGCAATTGCGAGCCATTTGGCCGCAACCTTTGCTTTGACTTGTTCGATAGTCAGACCGATTGACGGATTGGCCAGCAGTTCTTCTCGGCGGCGACTCAACTCATCGAGAATCTCCTGTGGAATCCTCGTCGGCAAAGATTGTTGGACGTCGCTCCATAGTTCGTGAGCCAGAAGGCATTTGTCGTCGACTGAAAGTTGAAAGATTTCCGGAAACATCAATCGAAAGTTCATGGCAGCTCTTTCGTACGCTCGATTCTGTGGTTCATCCCGGAGGGATCGCAGCCATTAGCCGGGGGTTGAGTCCGCTTTAGCGGACGATACCCCAGGTTAAACGGATTCAGAATTCTCTGCATCCTGGAAGGATGCCAGCAACGACGTGCGGCCGCATCGCTCTTTTGCTGGCATCCCTTCGGGATGCAAATCGTTTTGTCGGTTCGCATCCGGGGGTGTCGCTTCGCTCAACCCCCGGCTAATGGCTGCAATCCCTCCGGGATGAACTGCGGCCCTTTCGTACTTCCTTCTGCGTTATCTCAAACTCTCACCGACTGCCGTTTCGCAAGATACTTTCCGAGGAACAAATCAAACGGCTGATTGGTTTCCGCCAGCGCGTAGTCGATCTGCGAGGTCAGACAGCCCGTGCGGATCGTGCGCAGGAATTGGTCGAACTGTTCGAGGTACGCTTTGCGGATCGCACGCGCGTCGCTGGTGATGGTCCGGCCGGTTTCCAGGTCTTCGATGCGGGTGATGTCGTCGAATGGAAACGTGAGTTCGGCGGGATCGAGCGTGTGCAGGACGATGACGTCGTGCTTCTTGTGCCGGAAATGTTTCAACGCCCCGATCACGTCGGCCGGCTCGTCGAACAAGTCCGAAAGGATGATGACCATCGAACGGCGTTTGATTGTCTCGGCGAGCTGATGAAACAGTTTTGAGAGGCTCGTTTCGGAACCCGACTCAGTCGATTCCAACGCATTCATCAACATCCGCAAGTGCCCCGGCCCTTGCTTCGGCGGGACGTGCCGACGGATTTGATCGTCGAGCGTGATCAGCCCGACGCCGTCATGCTGAAAGGCCGCCATGTAGGACAAGCTGGCGGCGAGGTACGACGCGTATTCCAGCTTCGTGTACTTCGCCTCGTCCGAGCGATACCCCATCGACGCCGACTTGTCGATGATCAGGTAACACCGCAGGCTCGTCTCTTCCTCGTACTGCTTGATGTAGAGCTTGTCGCGACGCCCGAAGACGCGCCAGTCGATGTGCCGCGGATCGATTCCCGGCGTGTATTCGCGATGCTCGGCGAACTCGACCGAAAACCCCTTGTGCGGGCTCTTGTGCAGCCCGGAGAAATATCCTTCGACGATCGATCGCGCGGACAGCGACAGATTCTTCAGCCGGCCGAGCGCGGAGGGGTCGAGATATTTGAAGGTCGTGGGCATTGAAACGAAACTCGATTTCCAAAGGGGCAATGACACTAACCAGAATTGTGAGCGATGGCGAATGCTCGTTAGATTTTCATTCAAAACCGATCGCCTCAACATTTCTGGACGCATTATAATTCAAACGCTTGACGAAAGTCGTTTTGTCCTAAGGAAGACCGCATTGCCAGACGTAACTCGAACAAAATATGCAATGTCAGTACTCATTCTTCGGTTGAGCAATCGGAGACAAGCCTGTTTTTTCGCAGCCAACTATGTGTTGCTGCTCTTCATGATGTTGGTCGGGCCAACGACCTTTGCGGAAGACACGCCACCACTGCCGCAGCCATCCACGAAAGAAGACGTGACCAACGCGGTCCAGCGGGGCTTGAGCGTCCTCGAAAAGGCGGCGAAAAATTACCCGGAGCACCGAGACTGTTTTGCCTGTCATCATCACACCGTGCCGCTCGCCGCGATGCGATTCGCTCGACAAAGTCAGTTGAAAGTTGATGAACCGCTGTTTGTCGACATGGTCGAGTTCGTGCGCAACTACTTCGCCAAGCGTGCCGACGAGATGAAACAAGGTTGCGGAATTCCCGGTCGAGCTTTCATGGTCGGATATGGAGCGTGGTCGTTCGAGTTGGCCGACGTCGATCTCCCCAATGATCTCCGCGAAGCGATGTCCCAGTTTGTCATTCAAAGACAAGAGGCAAATGGACGTTGGCAACCGGCGTCAATCCGGCCTCCTTCCGAACAATCCGAAGTCATGAACACAGCGCTCGCTCTGCGTGTCTTGCGACCTCAAAAACATTCCGATCGGCCATTTGCTGCCGACGCCGAATGGTTCGTCACTGCGGAAGCGACTGAGCAACGCGCGATGGACTGGTTGAACGCAGCGCCGCTGAAATGGCAGGAAGATTTCGTGGCCCGCTTGTGGAGTTTGAATTGGTTCGGCGACGAGACCAATCAACGTTCTGAACTCGTTCGCCGGATCGTCGCACGACAACGTCCCGATGGTGGTTGGGGGGCTGAAGACGAACTGAAGAGCGACGCGTATTCAACGGGACTGACGATGTTTGCTTTGCTCGACACGGGCGAGTCGCCGACCTCCGCAACGATCGCACGAAGCATCGCCTATCTGCTGAAGACTCAACACGCGGACGGTTCGTGGCTCGTCGAAACGCGTGCGAAGCCGGTACAGGTCTTCTTCGACAACGGCGACCCTCACGGCAAGAACCAATTCATCTCTATCGCCGCCACCGGTTGGAGCACCGCCGCGCTGGCTCTGTCGTTGCCAAAACTTCACGCCAAGTAGATCGACAAGCCGGGACTGAAATTTCCAGCCATGGAGTGATTCAACTGCGTTTTCAAACCAAGAAACACGTCTCAGTACAACATCGATAGGGGTAGGAACGACCGATTGAGTTCGGTCGCTCCTCCCTCCAAACCGGACGGGCGGGTTTCCCGCATCCGGCTTTCCAGTTGATGGTTTACCTGAGACAGGATTGACAGGCCAATTGATGGGCGTGGCTCAGGGA
>JAPLNX010000331.1 GCA_026400935.1 Planctomycetia bacterium
ATTCACTCGCTTGCGCTTCGGGCTTGTATGAAGCGGCTTGTATGCAGGCCCAGGAATCATTCCTGGTTAGGGCCATTCGATTTTTGAAATCTCAAGATCGTCCACATAGATCCAATTGTCGGTGGCGATCTCAGGATGCCGATACATGCCCAGCTTCAAGAAGTGTTGGTAGTCGTTATTCATGTTCGCTCCAGCGGCCGACAAGGCTGGCTGAGTGAGATCGTCTATGAACACATCGGCCTTGCCATCTGCTTGTTGCGACCAGCGAATCACGATCACAATGTTGTGCCATTCGCCGCGTCTTAAAAAGGCTGGCCCCACGGAACTCGATTGACGGTCATTGTTGGTCGGCCCGTAAGTGAGTCCCAGTGCGGGACGTCCCTCGAGTTCGCCGAGGCCGAGCAATACTGGCGGACTTACGGATGCGAAATTATCCCAAGTTTCGCCCTGATTCTTGTTTGGCTGATCGTGCCATTGGCCGATGATCCACCACCGGTTCTTCGGAGCATCAGAGACAAAGTCTTTCGGAAGCATGCATCGCCACGAGTAGCGCACGGTATCTCCCTGTCGGAATGGGTAATCCACACTGATCTCGGCTCGAATTCCGCCGTGGACTTTGCCTTGACCTTGGAAGACATGCAGGCCCAGATATTCTTCCGGCTCGTCCCCGAAGATGGCGACAGCTTTTGCAGACCCAACATCTAAGTTCGCAATTTCCAAAAGCGAATCAGGCATGATGGCTTTGAGAAAGACGAGTTCGTCTTCTCGGGAACCGGGCGAGGACTTGGTACACCCGCAAAGGCACAAACTCACAAGCATCGCTAGCTGCATTGCATCGCGCATGAAATCGAACCTTGCTAGTGCGCCGTCAAGACTTGAAACGGGTGTAGCTGAAGTCGTGAGACTTCAGCACTCTTAACTCTTACGAGTTCAGCTACCCCAAAACTTAAGGCTGACGAAGCAATCGCCGCACTGCGGTCACTCACTGAGTGCCGCCGCGACGTCAGTACGATAGGCCGCCAGGCCGGGTAAGAAGCCGATCAGCGAGCCGACCAGCAGCAGGACAGGGAAGATCACCAATTCGAGCGGCTCGAATGAAAGCGGGTTGACGAGGATGCCGGTGCGAGCCTCGATGATCGGGCTGGCGATAAACACGAGGCTGTGTCCCAGTAGCAGGCCGATGATCCCGCCACCTAAACAGAGCAGGGCGGACTCCGCCAAGATGATCGAGAAGACGGTGCTGCGTCGCGCACCCAACGCTCGCATGATGCCGATTTCGCGGCGGCGATCGGACATCGAGTTATAGATGCTGACGAAGATGCTCACCGCCGAGACGACGATGATCAGGCTCGTTAGCACGAGCAGCGCCAGCCGAATGTTGCCGACGATGACCGTCATCAGTCGCCGCATCGGGAAGACCGGGTTCACCGCTTGAGCTTTCACTCCTTCGTTGATTTGTCCGGCCAGAGCGATCGACTGCGCGGTACCGGTTGTGAGTACGAAGATCGCACTGACCTCCTTTTGTTCGTCGAGTAGCTCTTCGTGATCATGATCATGTCCGTGGTCGTCGTGCTTGTGTGGGGTTGCGGCCTTTTGCTTCAGGGCGTCTGAAACCGGATAGCCAAATTTCTCGATGCGATCGAGTGCTTCACTCAACGGTTTTTCGTGGCCGGAAACGCCCCAGAAGCCGGCCAAGCTGATGAAGACAGTGCGGTCGTTCGGCGTTCCCGTCGCTTTGAGAACTCCGACGACTTTGAATTTCTCGTCGTGTGTATGACCGGAATCGGCCGAGCCGTGAATCATGCGAAATTCGGCTCCGATGTCCCAACCGTTTTCCGCTTCGACTCGCGAACCGATCACGGCGTCAAACGGCTTTTGCAAGAACTGACCGCGGACTTGAAACGGCTTTTCGTAGGCGTAATCCAAGTCGAAGAACTCAGGAATCGTCCCGACGATTGGAAACGAACCTTGTTCGGTGACGTCGCCGATCGCAATTGGCACCGCCTTCTTTACCAGTTCGTGGTGCTTGAGTTCTTTGTAAAAGAGATACGGCAAAGGCTCACCCGGTCGATCAAGTCGATAGATCGCCGACAACGCCAAGCTCAGGTCACTCCCTTTGGGCCCGACGATGAGGTGATACCCAAAGCTCGGTTGGCTGAAGAGGCCACTCACCACGCTGTTGATAATCAATACGGCGACCATCAGCATGACGCCCAGTGCGACGCTCAGTGCAGTGAGGCTCGAAGAGAGAAGCCGCTGTTGGATGCTTTTGAATGCGATCGTGACGAGGTTCATGGGGAATGCTTTTCGTGAGTCAGTAGGTCAGGGTTTCCAGTCTGACCCAAATGTCTAAAACGCGCCGAATTACGAATTGGATCAGCCTGCGATGGTTGATCTAAGTTGCGGCGGGCCGGTTGAAATCGCTGAGCTTTTCCACTCGGGTGAATTGTGAGGCGACTTCGGGAGAGTGCGTGACGAGCAACAGCGAAACGTGATGCTCGAGGCAGACCTCACGAATGAGCTGCAAGATGGTTTCTTGATTCGCGGTATCGACGCTCGCAGTGGGCTCGTCGGCCAGCAGCAATGAGGGTCGATTGGCCAAAGCACGAGCGACGGAAACTCGTTGTTGCTCACCGACGGAAAGCTGCGTCGGGCGATGATTCATGCGATGTCCGAGTCCGACTCGATTGAGTAGGTCGACCGCTCGATCTCGGTGCGTTCCCTTGCCGGAGAAGCACATCCCCAACAACACATTTTCTAATGCACTGAAGGCCGGCAACAAATTAAAGGTCTGAAAGACGAAGCCAATCTTCTGAGCGCGAAAGCGATCTCGACTCGGTTCATTGAGGCGAGTGACCTCAATGTTGTCGATGACCACGCTGCCGCTGTCCGGGGCTGTGATGCCGGCGATCACGTTAAGTAGCGTTGTTTTGCCGCCACCGCTGGTGCCAATCAACACGACTTGCTCTGCACTTTTTAACTCAAACCGCGAGACGTTCAAGATCGGGATGCGCCCGCCGCCGGGTTCGCGATAACTCTTCTTCAGATTGTCGATCACCAATGACATGGAGCCTCCCTGACGTTCGCAATGTTCCTCGGTCCCACCGAGCGGGCGGGATTGTGGTCGGCTGGTGAATACGCCGCAAGCCGCTTCTTTGTGAGGTGAATTTCACTCACAAGAAGGCCGCTTGTCTCACCAGAATGCTTGGCCTAGACTCCCGCGCCTCTTGGTCAATAGTCTGAAATTAATATCTCTGGCTCACGGAAAAACTAGCACGACGCGCCAGTGAGGGGTTGGGTCGAACCGGTTCGATTGCCCTCAAACAACTCACTGGCGCGTCGTGCTAACAGAAAATGAGTTCTCCCCAATGTCGAGCCGACTGTCTTGAAGGCGGCTCTACTTAACTGGCAGACGGAGTTGCGACATGCGTGTAGTGAGATGGTTCTCGTTCTGTTCGATCACCGCCTTGTTGTTGTCGCTGGTCCTACAAGCCAGTTGGACGCGAGCTGATGACAAGCCCGCGAAGCCCGTTGCTGACAAAGCGGCAACTGAAGCGACAACGGTCGATCCGAAGTCGGACGAGTACTACGAGCTGATGAAGCTTTTTGTCGATACCTTCGAGCAGATCGAGCGGAACTATGTCAAAGACGTCGATCGCAAAGTGCTCATGCAAGCGGCCATCCGAGGCATGGTCCAGCAGCTTGATCCGTATTCCAACTACATCAGCCCTGATGAACTCAAGCGGTTCAATCAAGAGGTTGAGCAAGAATTCGGCGGTGTCGGCATTCAAGTGCAACTCGATGTAAAGACGCGCCGGCTGATGGTGATGACTCCGCTTCCGGGAACTCCAGCCTACAAAGCGGGGGTGAAGTCGGGCGACTTGATCATGGAAGTTGACGGCAAAAGCACTGAAGGTGTTACGCTCGAAGATGCGGTGAAGCTGCTGCAAGGGAAGGCGGGGACCGAGGTCACGATCGGGGTCCAACACACCGGCTCTGAAAAGATCGACACACTGAAGATCACGCGAGCCATCATTCAAGTCGCGACGGTTCTCGGCGACACTCACAAAGCGGATGACAGTTGGAATTTCTTTCTCGAGGCAGATTCCAAGATTGCCTACATCCGACTGACTCACTTCGGCCGCCGCAGTTTCGATGAGCTTCAGGAAACATTGGAGTTGCTGAGCAACGAAGGAATGAAAGGCTTGGTCCTCGATCTCCGCTTCAATCCAGGTGGTCTACTTGGCCAAGCGACGAAGATTGCTGATCAGTTTCTCGAAAGTGGAGCGATCGTCAGCGTCAAAGGACGCAACACTGAAAACCGCGTCTGGACTGCTGAGAAAGAGGGGACCTTCTCCGGTTTCCCGATGGCCGTGCTCATCAATCGCTTCAGTGCGTCCGCGAGTGAAATCGTCAGTGCCGCTCTGCAAGATCACAAGCGAGCGTTGATTATCGGCGAACGATCATGGGGCAAGGGGAGCGTTCAGAACGTGATTGAACTCGATGGAGGCAGCAGTGCGCTGAAGCTAACGACCGCTCAATACCTCCGACCGAGCGGTCGCAACATTCACAAGTTCCCCGGTGCGAAAGACGACGAAGAATGGGGCGTCTCCCCTGAGAAAGAAAACATCGTCGAATTCACCGGCAAAGAGATGCAGGACTATTTCGAATACCGCCGCCAACGAGACATCATCAGCAAAGACGGCCCCCCCAAATCCGAGTTCGTCGACCGCCAACTCAACGCGGCAGTGACTTATCTCAAGGCTCAATTGGCGAGCGAGAAGAAGCCGGAAGAAAAGACGGATTCGGCGAAGTGATCTCGTTGGTTTCGCATTAGTCTGGGGATCCAGGCTCTACCAAAAGGAGTCACGAAAGCCAGATGATCAATCTGAATTGCAAAGTAGGTTTCAAACGACAGGGCAATCAGAATGGAAGAATCGAAGCCGCCGGTCCCGGAATCCGTATTACAGAGTCTGCGAGGATTGATCTTCGGTGCCGTTTTAGGGGCACTGGCAGGTCTTGGCGTGTGTGTGTGGTTGCTCGCGGAAACTCTATTTTTTCCCGGTGACACGATGGTGGCTGGAGCGTTGATTTGTGGTGTTGCGGGTTACATTTGGGGAGATGAATTCTTCGAGTGGCTCGGTAATTATTGGCATTGGTTTACATAAAGCGGCCCGCCTTTGTCTGACTCGCAACTTCTTCTCGCGATTGAATCCTCCTGTGACGAAACAGGGGCGGCAGTGATCCGTCGCGATTTATCGGTTCTTTCTAACGTCGTCGCGAGCCAGAACGATTTGCACGAGCGATTTGGGGGTGTTGTTCCGGAGATTGCTTCGCGAGCGCATGTCCGTTGCATCTTGCCCGTGATTGATGAGGCGTTGAAAAAGGCAAGCGTCACGCTGAGTGATCTCAGTGCGATTGCCGTCGTAAATCAACCAGGCTTGGTTGGTTCGTTGTTGGTTGGGCTGACTGCTGCGAAGACGCTGGCTCTTGCAACTGGCTTGCCGTTGGTGGTCGTTAACCACATTGAGGCTCACTTGTATGCCTGCCGCATGCTGGCCGGACGCGATGTCTTTCCTGCGGTTGGCCTGGTGGTCAGCGGCGGACACACGAATTTATATGACTGCCACGGTCCGACCGATTTCGAGTGGCTTGGTGCCACGATTGACGATGCGGCGGGCGAGGCGTTCGACAAGGTCGCTCAGATCCTTGGGCTCCCGTATCCCGGTGGCCCGGCGGTCGAGGTGACGGCACGCGAAGGTAACCCAAAAGCGTTCGCGTTTCCTCGCGTTTTTCTGAAAGAGGAGCGGTTAGAGTTCAGCTTCAGCGGGCTGAAGACAGCGGTCCTCTACAAGGCGAACGGTATTCCCGGTTCGCGCGAGGCCTCTCCAGAAAAGACTCCGGCCCGAATTGCGGATCTTGCAGCGAGTTTCCAAGAAGCAGTGCTCGACGTCCTTGTCGGCAAATGTCGCCAAGCACTGCGTCAGCGAGGCCGCAATCGTTTGTTGGTCGGCGGCGGCGTCGCGGCCAACGGTCGCTTTCGCGAGCGACTCGAAGCGATGTGCAAAGCCACGAAGTCCGAACTCTTCATCGCCCCGCGTGAGATGTGTACCGACAACGCTGCAATGGGAGCGATCGCCTGGGAACTATTCGAGAAAGGTCATACCGCCCCGCTCAACGTCGATGTGACTCCCGGTTTGGTTCGCAAGCCGAAGACTAAGCTGGTTTGACATCAATTTCGAATACACGGCCGGTTTTAAGTTTGATTCTGGACCTTGTGTTTGACTTCAAATGGTCATCTCGCAATGTCTTCCCAACCACGTCACGTGCCATTCGTGGTGACGGTCATCAAGTCAGCAGGCCTGCTCAGGACTGTTCTCGCATTCCAAAATCAGGACATTGACACGTTTTGGGCACAATTCCATAATCCCGCCCCTTCACGGGTCGGCCTCAGATTGCCTCGTCTCACGCGGAGTTTGTCGCCACTCATTTTTCATGGCTCACCGAGGAAAGGACTCCCGGCATGAGCGATCTTGCCAGTCGTGGTGCCGCTTCAAACATGGATGTTGCTTCTCCTGTCGGGATCGGGGACGTGCATGAAGTCCGTTTGCGCGGTCTGTTGCCAGTGAGTGCGGCCTCGGATGCTCGTTCGCAAGTTGACCTGTTCGTACAAGCGAGTCAGGTCGCAGAAAATCTACGGGCACAAGTCAACGAGCTTGAGCGACGCGAACGAAACCTCAACGAACAGCTCGCGCAATTCGATCGCGAACAGCGTTCGCTGCGGATGCGTGCTCAGAATGCTGAAGAAGAACTCCACCTACGAACGGAGCAGCTTGCTCAACAAGAACAGCAATTCGCCGAACGGTTCCAAGAGACCGAGCAACTGCTCGCCGAGTTGAAACTTCGCGAACGCGAACTCACGCAGGCAAACGCGACGCTCGAGCAACAGCGTGTGATGTTGCGTCTGCAGCTAGAACGACAACTCGATGTCGATAAAGCGGCCATGCAGCAATCGCAGTCGCTGGCCGATTCCGAACGTATGCAGTTGCACGAAGAACGCGAGCGATTGCAGCGAGAACAGCAAGCGATCCTCGAAACCGTGAAGCAAGAGATCGAACAAGAAAAACTCCGGCTGCGCAAAGAGTATGCTTGGGAGTTGGATCGCGAGATCGAAGTATTTCGCAGTCAGCGTGACGCTTGGGAAACGCAGAAAACTCGTGATCAAGGACAGCTCGCGGCCGATCAACGCATTCAAGAAGACGGATTGCAGAAGGTACAAGCGGAATGGGCCGAATTGCGTCGACAACAGCAAGCAGACCTCGATACCACTCGACGACAGTTGGATAATCAGCGTCAGCAATTGCAGCGTGAACACGACGAAGCATTGCGTCGCTTACAGTTGAATTGGGAGTCCGAACGTCAAAGCCTGCGAGTGCAATGGGCTGCCGATCTCGATGACGAAAAACGTCGGTTTGCGATTGAACAAGTAGAGTTCGCGACTTCTCGTGACGCTGAGCGTTCTGTCGTGCATCGCGATCGGGAGGCGCACGACAGCTACGTGCAGAAGTCACTTGCCGAGTTGCAAAATCAACGCAAACAACTGGAGGCGGACCTGAAGCAAGCTCGCGAAGAGCACGCCAAACAACTGCGAGCTGACCTTGGTGAAACGAATCAACTCAAATTGACCTGGGAACAAGAGCGTACGGCTCGCATGGCTCGACTCAACGAGATGCAATTCGAGATAGAAGCCGCTCAGCAAGAAGCAGCGAAATCTTGGCAGTCCTCTCAGGCTGAAATCGCCAAGCGGACAACGGACCTCGATCTTCGTGAGTCGCAACTTCAGCGATACCGGCAACGTCTCGACGCTCGCGAAGTGTTACTCGTCAGCCAATCTGAAACTGCACGACGCCTACATGCCGATCGTGCGCATGACCTGGATACGCAACGTCGTCAGTTCGACAAAGAGCGGCAAGAATGGGGCCAACGTCTACAAGCCGACCAAGAGTCGATTCGCCAACAACAAGAGCAACGTGGACACGACCTAGAAAAACTTGATGCCCGCCGACAACGCTTAGAGATGATGCGTTCTGAAATGGAAGGTGCGAATCGACTGGCACTCGAGGCGCGACTAGTGATGGAAGAAGTCTGGGCCGAACTGCTTCCTGCCGTCGATCAAGAAACCGCCCGTCGTCGCATAGAAACTGGCCGAGCTGCAATCGCTGAACACTACCGTCGGTTGCGTGACGAAATGGAACTCGAACGCCAAGAACTACAACTCGAACGTTTGCAGTTTCAAGATCACTATCGCCGTCAACAGGACCAACTCCGCGCCGAAAAAGAGCAGCGTCCCGCCTCACTGGCGATTCGAGAAGAGCAAGTCCGCCTCAACGAACAACGTCTTAAAGCCGAAGCCGAAGAGTGGGAAAAACGTGAATCCAAGTGGCGTGCTGCTCGTATCCAATGGCTCGACGAAAAACAAGAAGCCGAACAGATCATTCGTGGTCTGCTCGATCAGTTGACCGACCTCGAACGAACCACCGATCTGACTTCAACAACTCCCAGCGTGTTGCCGTTTGTTAAGAACAGTAAGAAGGTGGCGTAAGAACATGCCGTCGTGAAGTAGTACAACGCGGCTCAATTTAGTAGTCGAACCAGAGGCCAGCGCCGCAGAGAGTTTCATTCCGTCCAACGAACTCCCATTGGATTGCGGGGCCTGTGTAGTACTGAACGCCAACTCGGAAGAGGTGATTGGTTTGCTTACTGCGCCATTGCCAACCGGCAACGGTGTTGACGCTGCTGATCCAATTGAAGTCCTCGCGAGTGTGACCGTTGATGCCGAAGAACGGAGCACCTTGAAAGCCGTAGGCTCGCAGCGGCGTGTATTGGTAACCGTATTGAAACTCCAGGGGCTTCGCGCCACCTTCGGCACCGGCGGCGTAGCCGACTTCGCCATAGACCGACATGTCTTCGGTCATGTCGAATGTCCAGCCGACGATTGCGGAATCTCGTACATAGTTGGTGCGTTGAAATGTCGTGTTACGTAGCAAGTACTCGTCGCCAATGTGCGAACTTAAGTGGTAGTAGCCAGCTTTGAATGAGTGCCTGCTGAAACGCCAAGTCGAGAGGAGTCCGAAGCGGAAATCGACAGATTCAAGATCAGACTGCTGCTGCGGATCGACGCGAGCTTGAGCGCCACCTTCCATGTCCAATTGCCAACCCTGCGGATTGACAGCCTCCGGTGTGCCGTATCTGAGCAGGCCGACTCGTCCGCCTATTTGAGTTTCCCAAACACGGCCTCGCCCGGTTTCGTTGAGCCACATTGACTGAAACCTGGGTTCCTTCTCACCAGCGATGTAAGACCGATACATCAACCCGGCAGGTAAGATCTCGTAGCCCATCTGCTGTCGGATTTCGTCAAAGTTGTATTCAGACTCGTTGCGCGGTGTTTGAATGGGTTCCACAAACGGAGGTTCTTTGTCATTTAAAAGGAAGTCACCGTCGGGGCCGCTCGGTTCAAAGCCGATTTGCACAAGCTGCTTGAACGAACCAGATTGAGCCTTACGTGGTGCCGCTTCAGTCGCGTTCACAACACACGATTGACCGCAGAGGCATTCGTTGTGCCCTACCAGAATGCCAATGGTCAGTCCGAGCAGAACGACCTGACTTTCCAGATTTCGCTTCCAATGCCAATTCATAACAGCGTCCTCCTGACGCAGCCTACGATTCTTTGCTCCGCCACGGCGTAGATGTGACGGGAATTGAGAATTCCTATCGGCTGACTGTATGAGGCAAGCCTACTGAAGCGATTTCATCAGTCAGACTCGTTGCCGAAAGGTTGGGCAAAATGCCGAACGTATGGGAGCGGTCTTCTGGGAAGACTTGGTCAACTTGCTGGATTCTCTCGTTGGGCAAGCATGCAAAGACGATTCTCAAGTCGTGATTCATGGCGATTAATGTCGCCGCTGAGCTGCAACTGATAAACAGGGAGGTTTGCTCGTGACCTTTCCGAGTGATGGCAAATGGATTCAAGCACTGAGGATCGCGGTGCCATTACTTGCCTTGGCTGCCATGTGGGGAGAATGGAATGAAGTTTTCAGCGAAGAAGCGTTTGCACGCTGGGCAGTACGACCGGGGAAGGTCCTTCAGGGAGATGCTACTAGCGAGCGAGATCTGAGCTTCGAGGCGTATTCGAATCGGCCCCCCTCAACTCCCGGAGAACTTTCGAGCGGAGGAGTCATTGATTCGTTGGGCACGATTGAGCGAACTGCCTATCAATCGCAATATCCACTCTCGAAAGACTCCTCTGATCTACTGCCGGATGAAAGTCGCTTGAGGACGAACTCGTCGGATGATTCTGATGACATGCCGGGTAACCTCACGGAACCTGAGGAGTTGTTTGATGACTCCCACGATCGACCGTGGATCGTGTGGCAAAAGACGACCGCGTCTGCGACGTGGGTTGCGCCAAAGAAAGGGGACGGGCTAGGTGTCACTTCGTTGGATTTACGGGGCTCGATCGAGTTCCCTGACTTTCAAGCGCTGTGGTTTGTGCCGCGTGTTGCCTCGCATTTTTTGAACGGGCCACAAGCGACAGACCTGCCGGGACAGCTCTATGACTTTTCGTTCGAGACAGTGGCAATGATTCCGGCGAGTGAGCAAGTTTTTTTTCAAGTAGCGATTGCTCCGAGCCTCTTCACCGACATGAAAAACACGAGTCATGGAGCGTTTCGGCTGCCTGGCCGACTACTCGGATTCTGGAAGTATTCCGACACACTTACGTTCAACGGCGGTGTGCTCTATCTCGATCGTGATGACGTGAAATGGCTACCGGTCGCGGGGCTCCTTTGGAACTATTCCGATAATCTGAAGTTCGAACTGATGGCTCCGCGTCCGCGCGTCGCGTGGCGATTTTCGCACGCCGAATGCGATGAGCATTGGGCCTACGTCGTCGGCGAATTCGGTGGCGGAACGTGGGCGGTGCAGCGTGCGTCTGGTGTGAACGATGTTGCAACGTTGCAGGACTACAAACTACTGCTCGGCGTTGAGCGCAAATGGGACACTGTGAAGAGTTGGTGGTTCGAGGCAGGTTACGTTTTCAGTCGCCGCGTGGAATACACGTCAGGAATTGGCGACCAAGATCTCGCAGCCAGTGGAGTCGTCCGGGCGGGTTTGTCGTTCTGATTTCTGAGCAAGGCGCGGCAGCCACTTGCGCTCGATGCTGTGGGAACGTGGCCACATCAGTGCGGCCATTTCCCAACTGGGCAGTCTTCGTGCGGCATCCAGGCCTTGATGCTGCAAAAGCAACCGCACAAGGAACAGCGAACTCCCGTGTGATGCTCGCACGCATTACAGGTCTCCAGACGTCGTTCGTAAGTTGATTGAACGACCGTCTGAAAACCCGATGAGAAGAATCGACTCACCGACTTTGCAGCCGATAAAGCCATGCGTAACAAGCCGGGATCGCTACGTATCGGGGGAGGCTCTGATGGAGCAACTGTTGACGTCGTGACGCTCCAAGAGCCTAAAACCGATTCTGGAGAAGGACTCTTTGGGCCGAGTTTGGCGTTCGCGTGCCGCAGCTCGGCACCATCTTGAAAACGTCTCAGGTGTTCAGTCAGCCAGCCAACGTACGGACTGCTCTGTTTCCGATATAGTGTGATCGCCTCTTCCGCCAGACGGACAGCCTGATCGCGCTGGTCCATGTCTGCATTCAGAATCGCCAGATACCACAACAAATCTGCAGCATGATGTTCGTCACCGAGTTCGCGCGCAAGACTCAACGCTGCATTGAGCGAGCACGTTGCTTCCGATCCTTGTTTCAACGACATATATGCTGACGCAAGATGCTCCCAGGTGATCTTCTCTTGATAACGCAGCCCTAACTGCTGGGCGGCTGCGACGACTTTCTCCAAGATTTTCACTGCCCGGCTTGGCTGACCGGAAGCCAGTGCGGCCATGGCGAGGTTATCTAAGATGTCTAGCTCACGAGGTCGGTCTGACAACTCGTGGGCAATCTCCAACGCTGGTTCCAGAAATGTGACGGCGCGGACCGCATCGCCACCACGCCAAAAGACTACGCCCAAATCAATCAACGCTACGAGTTCGCGACAGCGATCACCCGAAAGACGCGCTAATTCCAGGAATTGCTCCGCCTGCGCCAACAACTCCACTTCCGGAGACAAACGAACTGGTTCAGTGGTCGGCATCGCCTATAAATCTCCGGAAATCAACGACCGCGTCCCGCCAATCGTTCGGCCGACAACATTAGTCCCGCCTAAGTTGGCAAAGATCGCGAAACCTGTCGATGTCAATTGGCGCACAGCTTCAATCAGGCTGGCCAACGCGGCCTCGTACTCGCCTCCCACAATCGAGTCCGCGTCGTTGTCGAGCAAGTAGTCTGCATTCAAGGTCGCGTACAGACCGTAGAAACAGACGTGACACCGGGGATTAATGTCCCGCACCCGTTGGGCCACGCGGACGCCCAGCCGCAGCGCCGTGTGCATCAGGACACTGATGCCGACAAACTCCGCGCCGCCAACCAACCGCTCGTCAAACTCGCACCGCGCAATGTCCAGCGCTGCCGGTGCAAATCCCGTGCGCTCGAGAAATCCCAGCGGCGAAGCCAACCCCAGCGGCTGGTGGCCCAGTTCGTAGCAGGAGATCAGGACGATCGAGCCTGGTTGACGCATCATTGTGGTTATCTGTTCGCTGCGGCGCGCTGACGGAGCAGTTTCCGTCCCTCGTCGCTGAGACCGGGGCTGTGCATTGCCGGCCGACTCGTGATCTAAATCTAACATGCTGCCTTCCCGTAAATCTCCCCGCCCTGTTCCACAAATTCTTTCGACTTTTCTTCCATGCCGCGTTGGAGCGATTCTTCCTCGGCGAAACCCAGTTCGGCGGCGTATTTGCGGACGTCTTCCGTGATTTTCATCGAGCAGAAGTGCGGGCCACACATGCTGCAGAAGTGCGCGGTCTTCGCGCCTTCGTGCGGTAACGTTTCGTCGTGGAACTCGCGGGCGGTGACCGGGTCAAGGCTGAGGTTGAACTGATCTTCCCAGCGGAATTCGAAGCGGGCCTTGCTTAGTGCGTTGTCGCGATATTGCGCGCCCGGATGGCCTTTGGCGAGGTCGGCGGCGTGGGCGGCAATTTTGTAGGCGATGACGCCGTCTTTCACGTCTTTCTTGTTCGGCAGGCCGAGGTGTTCCTTGGGCGTGACGTAGCAGAGCATGGCGCAGCCATACCAACCGATCATCGCCGCGCCGATGCCGCTGGTGATGTGGTCGTAGCCGGGTGCGATGTCGGTGGTGAGCGGCCCGAGGGTGTAGAACGGCGCTTCGTGACACCACTCGAGTTGCTTGGCCATGTTTTCCTCAATCATGTGCATCGGCACGTGGCCCGGGCCTTCGTTCATGACTTGCACGCCTTTGGCCCAGGCACGCTCGGTGAGTTCGCCCTGCACTTTGAGTTCCGCGAATTGCGCTTCGTCGTTGGCGTCGGCAATCGAGCCAGGGCGCAGGCCGTCGCCGATGCTGAAGCTCACGTCGTAGGCGGCCATGATGTCGCAAATGTCGTCCCAGTGCGTGTAGAGAAAACTTTCCTGGTGATGCGTGAGACACCATTTGGCCATGATGCTGCCGCCGCGCGAAACAATGCCCGTCATGGGTGTGGTTCCTTCTGAGTCGTTGATGATCTTCAGGTGGACTGGACGACCGCCCTACAAAGCGGCCCTGAGTTCCGCCAGGTGTTGAGTCGTGCCGACCAATCGATCCCAATTCTCTTGGATGTATTCCGGCGGGCCGCCGATCTGAGCAACGACTTGGGCCACTTGTTCAGTCGCCACCATTTCAATGGCATCCCAGGGGCAGACAGTAAGCTCGTACGGATTTGATTTCTTTTGTGGAATATGGACACACACTTCACAGCCGGTGCAGTTGTCGGCGTTAATGACCGCCAATTCCTTCGGCAGTTTCTTGCGAGGTTCTGTTTTCATCGTCGGTTCTCAGTGTTCTCTACAAACCTATTGTTTAGCAAGGGGCGTCTTCTTTTCGGTAATCAACGGAGACTTTAGAGCCATCTCCGCGTTCAGCGCCGTATACTTCTTCCACTCCTCGGGCAGATTGTCCTCGTAGAAGATCGCCTCCACGGGGCACTCGGGCACACACGCCTCGCAGTCGATGCACTCATCCGGATGGATGTAGAGCATCTGTTCTCCCTCGTAGAAGCACTCCACAGGGCACACGACGACACAGTCGGTGTATTTGCAATCAAAACATGGTTGAGCAACTACATGGGCCATGACTTAACTCCTCAATATCATAAGGTAGCGGCGTAGCAAGTCGGGCAGCTCGGCACTGAACTTGCCTCGCGGCAGCACTTCATCACAACCTGCGGCACGCGCCTGATCGAGCCGGGCCTTGTACACATGCGACCCGTAGGCCACGGTCGGCACCGCGCCCGCTGCGCTGCGCAGTCGCGACACAACCGAACTGATCTCCTGGTCCGGTATGCCCAGGTCAATGAAGACGCAGCCCGGTGGCTCGCCGCAGCACAACTCAGCCGCCTGTTCCACGTTGGCGGCCACGGCAATCTCCAACCCCAGAGCACGAGCGGTTCCCGTCACCTTCGTGGAGAAGATCAAATCGCTGGTCAATAACACCGCACGCTGTGACATGGATCAACCTCCGTTCGAGCAACTCAACCTTTAACGGCCAAAACAGACGCTTTGCCGATCTCGTTCTTGAGCCGCTGCTGCACCGCATTCAGGCCGCGCAGCCGGTTCATGCCCAGCAGTTCCGCTAGCCCCAAGCGGTGAAGGAGGTCAGCCGGCGCGGAAACGACCTCATCGGACATGGTGCCGTTGAAGGCTTCAACCAGGATCGAGACGAACCCCTTGACGGTCGGGGCCTCTGGGGCCACATAGGCATGGATGCTCACGCGGCCGCTGATGCACTCGACCCAGAGAAACGTGGGGGTCATGCACTCCGGTACCCGGTGCAGCCCCGCATCACGCTCCGCCTGGTAGGCCGCCGACAACTCCGCCAGCTTCTCGGCGAAGTCGAGCAACAGTTCGAGGCGGTCGCGCGCCTCCAAATCCTGGAACTCCTCAATGATCGCGTCCAGTTTACTCATGCACTTCTCCGCTTCTGCTCTACGCTCTAGCGGCGCTAAACCGTGAACGAAGTCCCACAGCCGCAGGATTTCGTCGCGTTGGGGTTGTTGAACACGAAACCTCGTTTCTCGATGCCGTCGTGGTAGTCGATCTCCATGCCGTCGAGGTAAAGAACGCTCTTCTTATCCACGGCCACTCGCACGCCGTGCCAGTCACTGACGATGTCGTTCAATTCGTCGGTCGCCGTCTCAAAGCCCAGTGAGTACTCGAACAGATTTCTGGCCGCCCGATCAACCTTGTAGAACAGCAGACCATCGAGTTCCGGGGAATGCTTTTTGGCGAAGACCATGAGTTCGCGAAATGCCTTTCGCTCGTCAGTCTTGCTGGCCGTCTCGGCGATGCGAAACAGCTTGATGATTTCCCCGCCGACTTTCGTCACGTATTGCCGCAGGGCGTCTTCCTGGACTTCGAGCGAGAAGCCTTCCCGTTGGCTCAATCAATTCGACTGTGGACGACTGGCATAGTTGTGAGCGGCTGCCACCGCGTGAGGTCGAAGGTCAACTCTTTGGCCAACGATTCTGGCAAAGGGACGCGAGCTGCGATTGCTTCGCTGGTGGCCTCGTCGAACTCGAATTTCTGGCCCATCACGACCTGAAACCAGCGTTCGCGGTCTCGCAAGACGCGGAACATCTTTTCGTCGGCGCTGCCCGCGATGAATGGTTGATAGATCGCGATGGGATGCGAACTGACTTCTGCTTTGCAGCGGATGCGGTCGAGACGGCCGGTCTGTTGTTCCAGTGTGCTCGGATTCCAGCAGCCGTCGTGATGAATGACGTGACGACAGAACCGGTGCAGGTCGATTCCCTCACCCATCACGCGACTACTGACGAGAATTTCTTTAAACAATGGGCTGTTGAAGGCGAGGGCCAGCCGTTCTCGGTCGGTTTTCGTCTCGCCATGAACGAGGCGCACAAGCGGCACAGCGCGATAGCTTCCGTCGTCTTTCGCACGAGCGGAGCTGCCTTCGTCGTTGTCCGAATCGTCGATGTCTTCTGGGGCTGTTCCACGACGGGTGCGAGAGAACACGGAAACCGCATGAAGGTAAGCGTCCAAGGGATTGCGTGCTTCGTCGTCCGGCTCATCGCTCCGCGCTTCGATTTGGCACCGAGCGCGGTCGGCCAATTCGACCGCGAAGTTGAGAAACTGATACACGCGGTCCAGGCAGGTCAGATTTGATCGGTCTGTCTGTTCGAGAATGCCTCGACGCAACGCGGCGATTCCCGGCTCCAGCACAATGCGACGACCCTCGCGCGGCTGCCAGGCTGCTTGCACGGCCGGGTCGCCGAGCGGCAGATAGCGCGCGATAAAGGATGGCGAACGAAAATAGGCGGCCAACACTTCGATCAGTTGATCACGGTGAGGAGCCAACGCCGCATATTCCGGCGACTGGAAACACGTCAGCAACAAGTCGTTGACTTCACGATGAAACGGGCTTCGCTCTTCGGACAGCCGATCGCGCACGCGATCCAAGAACGCGCGAACCGCAGCTTCGTTATCGTGGAACTCTGAACCAAGCTTGTTCGCCGCCAGCCGAAAAGTCGCGGCCTGTACGCCGTCGCGTATGTGCTGGAAAAGAGACTTGCAGGTCTCGCGGTAGAAGCAGAAGACGAGCACCTTCTCGCCGTCGAGCCACAGCTTCACAGCGCGATCGACAGTGGCGCGAACCTTGGGATGTTGTAGAAGTTCGTCGCTCGAAGCCGCTCGCGATGGGATCAGTTTCGCGACTTGCTCCTCGTACCATGCGACCGGAATGAGTGTCTCCAACGTACGGCATTCGTCCTCGGATGTGGATTGAGGGATGCCGCCGTCATCGTCCATGTCGCGTGCTGCATCGCGTGCTATGCGGGTGTGATGGAACGCCTCAAACGAGGACGCGAGGCCCTCGGCGAAGAAGGCCCGCGCACCGCTGTGCATTGCAAGTTCGCCTTGAGCTCGCGCGGTGAGCAAAAACGGCAACGCAGCGGTTCGTTCGACCGGAAGTCCCGCCTCGATGACCGATCGCGAAGCGCTGTCATCGAGGATCGCGCGTCCGGCAAGCGACACACGGCGCGGCTGTGCTGTCGCCGACACAGAACCGGTCAGTGTGGCGGGCCGGTTGTGACGCACGACCCAGGGCTTCAACAACCGCTGTGCCGCGTCGCGAGTTTGTCTCGCACCCACGACAGCCTGTACGAGCCGCTCTTCGAGAGTGCCGTCCGGTCCTGATTCGACTCGTCGCCACCACTCGTCCACAGTGGACTCGCCGAGGTTGTCATCGCGCACGCTGCCCCACAGTTTCTCCAGCCCACGACCAGCTCGGCGGTTGTCATCCAGTGCGTCTTCGAGTTTCTTCATCGCGACATCGAAGTCGTCACCCGTCATGTTAGGTGCATAGCGACCATTCCACCGAATGCCTCCGAAGCTCTTGAGGATGTGGATCAGTTCGAGATGTCCAAGTTGAAACGGCGTCGCGGTGAGAAACAACATCCGCTGAAATTTGCCCGCCAGCAGCTTCGTTTTCGACCTGCGGGACTCGCGAAACATTTCGGAAAGTCGCGTCGCGTCGTTCTTGGCGTGATGAGCTTCGTCGAGAATGAGCAACGGCGTATGCCAAGACGACACCTGTAGCCATTCGTCGTAGATTGTTCCGCAGGCTGTGTTGAATTCCTTCGCTGTGGATTTCAATCGTGCAGCGAGGTTCTTTGAGTCTCGCTGCGGAAGTGCATTGCGAAGCACTTTAGCGAGCGGCTGCCAGTCGAGCTTGGCTTCGTATTTCTCAAGCAATTCAGGAATTGGATCGTCCGCGCCTTCGGCAAGCAGACCCGCATCGAGAAGCACCGCGTGCCACTCCGTCAGTGAGGAATTCAACAACCGTTCGACGAGTTGCTCCGTCAATTGCCGCTTCGATGTCTGTCGCACTAAATCAACGGCCCAGCGATAAAGTCGACGCTTCTGCGACTCATTGAGTTTGGTGTGTCGTCGCGCCAGCCGGATCATGGCCAGCTTGATCCAGGGACGATGACCGATGCCGCGCGAAAAGCAACCGGTCGTCGTGAACACCAGATGCCGCCGACGTGACGACGAGTCGTCGAGCAGTTCAAAAAAGTCGGTCGGCGAGTGCGCGTAGGTGTCTTTGATCCAATCCAGTTCTCCACCGGCCGCGCATTGTCGTTTGAATTGATCCCATTCCCGCTGCCACTTCCCGCGCAGTCCACTCGGAACCATGACAACGACCGGTCCCTGTTGCCCTCGCGTGGCAACCAGAACCGAAGCGGCCACTGCCAGCGCGACATACGTCTTGCCCATACCGACTTCATCGGCCAGAACCATCCCCGGCTGATTGGTCAGATCGCGAAGAATCTCGCGCGCCGTGACGGCCTGTCGCTCAGCATCGCGAGCGTCGATCTGAACCTTGCCGGTTCCACGCAGGTTCAAGCATTCGGCGAATGGCCAATTAACGGGCATCGACAGACTCCTCGTCTGCGGGTTGCGCAACGGCCAACGAGTGGGCCTTCACGTCCGCGACGTACCCGGTCAGGTTCGTAGCAAACATTCCGTCACTGGCGGACGACATGACGTCGTCAAGTAACGTCGCGAGTTGATGCGTGGCATTGTCAAACAGCCGCAGCGAGGCTCGCTCTTCACGTCGAACAGCACGTCGCTTCGTCCGCTGACGTAGTTCGCCGACCGTCAGCAGAATCTCGGCGATCAGGAACACGCGATGTTCGGTTTCCAAGTTGTTGAGCCAGCCGACGACACCCGCGTCTTCGCGCGGGACGATCATTTCCGCAAGCGAGATTGGGCCGAGCGGGTCTTTGAAGAGACGGTAACGAATGGCGTCAGGTAAGACGGTCGTACGTTCGATGCGATCGGCCATCCCGGCCAACGCGCGACCGAATCGCCGAACACGGACAAGCAAATATCCGGACGTATCGACCGCGCGGTGCGAGTCCAACGCCGCATCGTTCCGAGCCGACTTCTGCGATTGCTGCTGTTGCTGGTCGTACCATTCGGCGGGACTCTTGCCGCTGATGAGACAGTCGATGATCGCGTCGGCCGACAACGCTCGAAACTGCGATGGTGGCAATAGGTCGTCCTTACTCTCGACCGCGACCGCGAGCTTCGCCGAACACGGCGGCGAATCATCAGTGTTCTGCCATACGACATTGACAGAGACGAGCGAAATTCCGCGAGAGCGTTCCTCGAAAGTCATCGTGAGTTCGTCAGCGAGGACTTCATTCGACACACCGCAACGGAACAAAATCAGTTCGTTGCCGTCGCCCGAACCCGGAAGAGCAATCGACCATGAATGCGGCTCAGCGCGAGACCGATCAATCCCAATTCGCAGGTGCCCTTTCGTCTGCGAGTACACCGCCCACTTGAAGAAGTCGGGGACAAACGGTTCTTTGGGAGGCTCGTCCTCCGGCGGCTTGTCAGGTTCCTGCCACTGCGCTTCGTCAACCGACAGTGCCTCGTTCCAAGAGACAGGCAAGCCCAAGCGGTCGGCGAACCTTTGCCCGTCACGAGCACGATCTTCAAACACGAGGTTGGCTTCGATGTTGTAAACGCCGAGTCCCATGCCGCGCGGCGTGAAATTGCTTGACCCGATCAGCAACAACTCGTCCGTGTCACCTTCGATGAGGACAGCCTTCGCGTGCAGGTCGCGGTTCGTCTTGTCCACGCCTTCGACATATCGCGGAATCGGCAACACCCAAGCGGAACGAGTCCCCGAAAAAGCGCTCTGCCATGCCGCCGCGAAACTCGCGGGCATTCGGATGCACTTGGAATCAACATTGTCTGCCGTCGGTTCACTGGGCACGACAAGCCAACCCTCGCACTCGCGCGTACGCGGCACGTCAAGCAGTTTCTCGACTACGGAGTCACCGCTGTTGTCGGTTGGGGACGCGACGAACGGCGTTACAACCGTGATGTGTTCCGCACGGCGTTCGCCCCACAGTTCGATCACTTCGCCCAAGGACGATCGAGAACGCAACCGAGTTGCCGTGGGATGAGTTGCAACGAGTTGCACACGCGGTCGCTCTCGCGGCGTGAAGTTGCGCGGTGCTTGCGACCAACGAGCGACGGTAGTGCGAATTCGGTCCACGGTTTCCTGGCATCGGTCCACGGTCGCAGGTGCGGCGCGTGACCACGTTGGGACGAGTTTCAGCAAGTCGAGCACATCGTTCAGCACGCACGTTGGTGTGCTCTGCGCGTCGTTCCAGAAATCGAGCGCAGCGAAGAGTTCTCGATTCCGCCGATAACCCGGCAGTGTGAGATTGGCCGATCCCAAAATCACGCGCACCAGCCGCTCCCACGCCAACACGACGATCTTCGCGTGCTGAATCCCGCCAGGAACGGCGATGGGGATTTGATCCCAACTCAGAGTCGTTTGACGGGGATCGAAGCGGCTCGCGTCCACCAGCACTGTCGCCGGTGTTGTCCGCAATGCGTCTTCCAACTCCAGCCGAAACGAAGGCTCGTTCTCGGTGTGATCGAACTTCAGGCCGAGGAATCGTGGCAGTAGCTCGTCCTCGAACAATGGGGCCTCGAATTCATACGACATGGCCAAACAGGCCACGGGGTCGCCCACGCCGTCGGCGATCAAGTTCTGTGGCGGCATCCAGTAATCCGCGAGCGGCGATTGCTCGGCACTACGTTTCTTCGGCATCGGATGCCTCCTGAAATCGCACGCGCCCTAGATCGCGCAAAAAGCTGTAAGCGTTCACAACACGGAATGGGTGCAAGAAGCTACCGTCAAAAGTTGGCGGCTTTTCGCTGCTATCGCCGAAACCCGGTAGCAGCGTGAGATACCGGCCATCGTCCTCAATCCAGACACCCTTTTTCTTTTGCTTCTGAACGCGTTGATGTCGGTCGAGCACGCTCGTGACCAGCGACTCCGGCCCGATGGCTCCGGCCAACGCGTCCAGCAAAAGTTGATCGAGCCGCTCACGATTCAAGGCATCGAGCACTTGAGGAACCTCAGCGATGAGAGCCAAGTCGGTTCGGAGCCTTTCCGCCTGACGAACCAAATACTTCGATGCTGCGGTGAATCGCTTGGCGAGTCTCGGATCGGCCACCAATTCGCCGCGAGTCGCGCGACCGCCGCGATGGGTCAGTCCCCACAACAAACCGCGTATGCCGACTTCCAAGTATCCCGCCGTTTGCTCGTAGGCATCCAACAGCCGAATCGTCAGCGCGATCGCCCGATCAACCTCGTTGTCCGCGTTCTTGACCAGCGGCAAAACGTGATCGAACAAGATGTGCCGTTCGACAAAGCCGCGATCACCGGTCGCGCTGCGGTAGGCCGAGACGACGTCACTACCAGCCAATAGGTCGAGCATTCTCTGTCGCAGCCCCAACCGCAACAGTTCACGCAGATTGGTACGCTCGGCAGCGAATCAGCGAACTGACCGGTTTGGAACCGGCCATTCCGGACAGCCGCGAGTGGTACGGCTCGATGATTGCGCTGCCGCTGCCGCCGACGGAGGCTCCCAATCAGGGGATTCGCGATCAGTTGCAGACTCCGCTGTGGGAGAAATTCGGCATCGAAGTCCCGATCGTGAATTGGCATAACGAACGGCTGATCCGAGTCTCGTGCCACCTCTACAACACCCACGAGCACATCGACCGCTTGTGTACCGCGCTGCGGGAGAGTTGGTCGCTCGTTTGCAAAAGTGCCGCTCACGTTTGAACTGTTCCCCAAGTCGCCGTATGCTGGCTCGCGCTTTGAGTTGGCACCCGTGAATGATGGAGGTGATGGCAATGAGTCACCTGTGGACTTGGTTGTCGCGTCGGTTCTTCAGTCTCCGCTGGAAGACCGCCGCGTTGTTGACGCTGATGGTGGTGCTAACTGCGGTGTTGCTGATGGGGCCGATCCGAGGGATTTCCGTTGAACGAGTTCTCGAACACGAATTGGTGGACTTAGGAGATGGCACCAACGTCGTGGCCGGGCAGCTTCGGCTGGGGCTGTTGGAGTTCAAGGAGTACGCCGCGACTTTGGCGGCCCATCTGGCGGATGCGAAGGATGACGAATCAGCGCGGCGTCTGTTTGAGGAGCAACTTGCGCGAGACGCGAAGAAACAGGATGGCAAATTCTATTTTCAAGCCGAGCTGTTTGCGTTTCCGGCCGATGGCAAGCAGTCTTTTCCCTCGTTGACGAAAAAAAATATCGAGACCAAGCCACTGTCTCCGAACGGCCAGGACGAGTTCCTACGGAAGTTTGCCACCCAATCAGACGCGATCATGTTTTCGCGGGTGGCAACCGCGTCGTGCATCCGTGCGAAAGATTCCGCCGAGTCGCCGCCGCGCGGCGCGGATCAGCAACTCGTCCTGCAATTGGCGGCACGCGTTCCCATCGCAGCCGAGTCCGCCAGCAAATCCGCGCAACGGTTCGTCTTGCTGACGCTGTTGCTGAGTGAGATGGAGAGCAATGTTCCGCAGCCGACTTCGAAGATCCGTTTGGATCAAATACGTTCTTCGCCGCGCTTCCTGACATACGTCATCGGGCCGGATCAGGAGATGTTGGTTTCACCCTCCTCAAATTCCTTGACGATTCCACCGGCCGTGGCGGATGGACTTCAAATCCTGAGTGCGGTGGCTCGACAGCAATTCGATCCCAAACAGTACGAGATGCTGCCGTTCAAAACTGAGTATGCCAAGACCGAAGCGCGGAAGCTCACCAAGGCGAAATTGCAGCAGATCGCGACCTACGGCTGGACCTACGACGATCCCCGGCAAAACTCGGACAACCTGCTGGCTCAGACACGTTTTTTTTGCATCAGTAAGGTGCTCAGTCAGCGATTCATGCGCGAGCAGAGCAGCCCACTCGAAACCGAGTTAAAGCAGCTACGCCGCGACCATCCGACGTGCCGATTTCAGGATCCCGGCGGTAGCACGCCACGCGTGAAGATTCGCACGGATGACACAAACGAACTACGTGCCGTGCAAGACAAGCTCACGCAGAAATTTTCGGAGTTGCGTTGGGATGATGTGTCTTGCGAGCACTACGCCTTTGAAGTCGTCCGTGTGCAGTTCGGTGCGTTCGATGCGGGGCACTAC
Source organism: Planctomycetia bacterium (assembly GCA_026400935.1). Taxonomy (GTDB): domain Bacteria; phylum Planctomycetota; class Planctomycetia; order Planctomycetales; family Planctomycetaceae; genus SXKJ01. Next base: position 23,207 of record JAPLNX010000331.1, read on the forward strand.
TTCGACGTCGCGATCGCCTCATCGTTGGAGGAGATCACTTCCGATATTGAAGTGGAAATCTGGGTTTGGTTGTGGCGAGCGCTGTGGCTGATCGTGGGCACGATCGGGCTGGCGACGTGGCTGTCGTTGGCCATCACTCGGCCGCTCGGACAAATCACCGCCTCGACGGAGAAAATCGCGGCTGGGAATTACGACGTCTCTGCGCTGCCGGTTCGTGACCGCAGCGAAATCGGTGCGCTGGCCCGCTCGTTCCAAAAAATGGTCACTCAGATTCAGGAGCGCAATTCGGCGATCGAAGAAGCGGACCTGCGCAACCGCTCGGTTGTGCGACTGGCGGCGGAAGGGATCATCCTCTGCTCTGCGACCGGACAGATTCAGGAGATCAACGACGCGGCGCTCCGCATCTTCGGCTACTCGTTCGAGGAGACGAAAGATCGCTCCTTTGACTTACTGCTGGAGCACTCGCCCGAGGAAGACGGCGGGCTGCGCAGTACACACACGTTGTCTTGTAGTTCGGCCGTTTCCGATCTCGCCCAAACGACGACGCCCTGTACGGAAAAGATGGGGCAGCACAAAGACGGTTCGCTGTTTCCGCTGGAGGTCTCCGTCAGCAAAGTCAAACTGCCAAACGGGACAATGCTCTTCACGGTCATCGCCCGCGATATCACCGAACGCAAACGGCTGACGAGCGAGTTGAAGGAACTCAACGATCGCCTGGAACAACGGGTCAAACGCCGCACCGCCGAATTGGAACAGAAGAAACTGGACTTGGAAGCGGCTCGCGATCAAGCCTTGGAAGCCAGTCATGCCAAGAGCGCGTTCCTCGCGCAGATGAGCCACGAGCTGCGCACGCCGCTCAATTCGATCATCGGCTACAGCGAGCTGCTCATGGATGACGCCAAGGATGGCCCGCATGATCCGACGACTCTGGCCGACTTGAAGAAGATCGTCGGTTCCGGACACCATCTGCTGGCGCTGATCAACGACGTGCTGGACGTCTCGAAAATCGAAGCCGGCAAGATGGAATTGTGTCTGGAGGAATTCGAACTCGCCGCCGAAGTTCGGGGCATTGTCACGACCATTGAACCGCTGGTTCAGAAAAACGCCAACACTTTGCGAGTCGATTGTCCCACCGATGGCTGCGTGATGCGTGCCGATCGCACCCGCGTCCGGCAGGTGCTGTTCAACCTGCTGAGCAATGCCTGCAAATTCACGGACCACGGGCAGGTCGCGTTGGAAGCGACGGTCGATTTCAGCCGCGAGGCATGCCGCTTTCGCGTCACGGATACGGGCATCGGCATGTCGGCCGAACAACTCACGAAGCTGTTTCAATCGTTCTCTCAGGCCGACGCTTCGACGACGCGAAAATATGGCGGCACCGGGCTGGGCCTGGCGATCTCGCAACGCATCTGCCATTTGATGGGAGGCCAGATCACGGTCACCAGCGAACTGGGAGTCGGCTCGACCTTCACGGTGGACTTGCCGTTGCGAGTCACCGGTCCCACTCGAACCGAAAAGCCCAACATCACTCCGAGCCCCGTGGATGTTTCGGCCGTCACTCAGACAATCGCGAAGGCCGCGACGACTCCCGGCCAGACGGTGCTGGTCATCGACGACGATCCCACCGTGCGTGAGGTGCTGCAACGCATCCTCACGCGCGAAGGCTTGCAAGTGGTCCTCGCCGAAAGTGGCGAGGAAGGTTTGCGGCTGGCGGACACTCTCATGCCTGCCGTGATCACGCTCGATGTGATGATGCCGCACATGGATGGCTGGGAAGTGCTCGGCCGCTTGAAGGGCAATCCGCGCCTGCGGCACATCCCCGTGGTCATGCTCAGCATTGTCGATGACAAGCAGTTTGGCTTCGCGCTGGGCGCGACGGATTATCTCACCAAACCGATCGACCGCGAACGGCTGATCTCCGTCTTGCGAAAGTATCTGCCCGAAACATCGCCGACCGTGTTGATCATCGAGGATGACCCGGACACACGCGACTTGTTGCGCCGCACGCTCGCCAGCGAAGGCTGGAAAACATTTGAAGCAGAAAATGGTCGCGACGGATTGGATTGTCTCAGTAAGGCTCAACCGTCGTTGATCCTGTTGGACTTGATGATGCCGCTCATGGACGGCTTCCAATTTTTGTCCGAGTTGCGGCGACATCCGCATTGGAGTGGTGTGCCGGTGTTGGTGATCACGGCGATGGAGCTTTCGCCAAACGATCAAGACCGGCTGAATGGCCGCGTGATGCAGATTCTCCGCAAGGGTTCGTACAAACTTGATGAACTCGTCTCGGAAGTCAAACGGGCATTGCCCGCAGAAAGGAGTTTGGAACATGCCGAAACTGTTGCTGGTGGAAGATGATGAAAACAACCGCGACATGCTCTCGCGGCGGTTGATCCGCAAAGGTTACGAGGTGGCGATCGCCATCAACGGCGTAGACGCCTGTGAGAAGGTACGCACCGAATTGCCCGCGCTGATTTTGATGGACATGCAGATGCCCATCATGGATGGCTACGAGGCGACGCGGCAACTCAAGGCCGACCCGGCCACGCGACACATTCCTCTGATTGGCCTGAGCGCCCATGCCATGTCCGAGCATCGCGAACAAGCTCTGACCGCTGGCTGCGACGACTACGACACCAAGCCGGTCGAGATTCCCCGATTACTCGAAAAAATCGAAGCCTTGCTTGCCAAGACTCCGCCTGCGAGTTGACCATCAAAAAGACCCAGGCGAGCGGGGCGGCGTCAGCCCAATGGCACTTACTTTAGGAGTCTGGTTTGGGGCCGGGATTTTTGGGTCTTCTTTTTTGGAATTGGTTGGATTTTGGTCGTCGGGGGTAGGCTTCTCGGGCGAACGAGCGGCCGGGACG
>JAPLNX010000564.1 GCA_026400935.1 Planctomycetia bacterium
AAACGACAACAGAAATCTATGAGTTCGTTCGCGAGAAACGTTCCTTTCGATTTAAACGACGCAGATTTGGTGCTTGATCGTGACCAACCCCACGCTGGCACCCCTGCCGGGGTGCGATGATTCGGTGGGTGATCGTTGACCGGTGGTGTCGCTGTGCTCAACCACCGGCTAATGGCTGAAAAGCCTCCGGCTTGTCTTGTGAATGGTGTCATTGACGCTGATTCGGCTGCATCTATTAGAATCGCATCGTGATCGAGACCGGAATCAAATCCAGTCAGTGAGGTATTTGGAAATGGTTGCTTTGACTGTTCAAGTCGATGAGAAACTGGCTGAGCGTGCGAAGCGCGCGGCCGAGCGGCAAAAAATCACGGTCGATGCGATGGTGGGGCAATACTTTGCTCAACTGCCGAACGATGACCGTGCCGCGACGGCGAACGCGACCGATCAATTGATTGAGACGCTCCGTCAACTGAGCCGTCCAATGGGCGGCAAACCCTGGGCGAACCGGGATGAACTCTATGAGCGGTAAGCGGTTTCTCGACACCAACGTGCTCATCTATTCCTGCGATTCGTCGGACGTCAGTAAGCAACAGACGGCGTTGGACTTGATTGCCGAGTGCTCGTCGCAAGGCACAGGTCTGCTTTCGGTGCAGGTACTGGGCGAGTTCTTTCACGCGACGGTCGTTCGCAAAAAGTTGCTCACCACTCACGAGGCGGAACGAGCCATCCTGGCCTTTCGCGCGGCGATGCCTGTCGTGTCCGTCGAATTGCAGGACGTCGCGGATGCCATCGCGATTCACCGGAGATACCAGACTCGCTATTGGGACTCGCTCATCATTGCCACCGCTGCCCGTCACGGATGCGGCGAGGTTCTCAGCGAAGATCTCAATGACGGTCAGTCCTACAACGGTCTGCTGGTTTCCAATCCATTTCGATCGTGATCGCTGTAGTCGCGACGCTTTTGCCCTGACAGTCGTCGGGCATGACGATAGTCGTTTTGCGAAGTCGCGGAGCTTGGGCAAACTCTTGAGGGTGAATCGGCGTTCTTGAGCCGAAGTTCGTGGATTACTCAGCCCCGCTCACACTCGGTTTTAAAAACGCCGAAAGAATGACGTGCGTTGATGCTCAATCATGGCTGACCGGTTGATGCACACAGAATGGATTCGATTCAAGAAAGGATTCGTCATGTCTGTCCCTTCACGACTTATCGGGTACACGTTGGCCGGGTTGATGACCTTAGGCGTCACAACTTTGGCGAACGCAGGCGAGACGCCAGCAACCGCTCCTGCCTCGGTTGCTGCAAGCAAGGCTCAGCAGACGATTGATAAGGCGGCTGAAGAGGGGAAATACACGTTTCTGCTGTTCTTCAAGCAGAATGACGAGGCGACCAAAGCGATGGCCGCGACGATCAAGGCGGGGCTGGTCGATAAGGCCGAGCAAGCGGTGGTCGCATCGGCTCAGGTTGGTCTGCCTGCCGAACAAGCCTTGGTCACGAAGTACGACGTCAGCCGTGCTCCGATGCCGATGACGGTTGTGATTGCACCGAACGGCGCGATGACTGGGATTTTCTCGCAGAAGGTAACAGTTGAAACGCTCAAAGACGCGTTCGTCACACCGACCATGATGGTGGCGATGAAGTCATTGCAAGCGGGCAAACTTGTGCTCGTCACAGTTCAGGGTTCTGCGAAAGGTGCGGCACCGGCGGCGCTCAAAGATTTTCAGAGCGATCCGCATTTCAAAGATCGACTGGTGACCGTCTCGATGCAGGCGGCTGATCCAAAGGAAGGAAAATTCCTAGGTCAGATGCAGCTTGATCCAAAGACGAAATCGACGCACACGGTGCTGCTCGCTCCGCCGGGAGTGTTGGTTGGAAAGTTCGATGCGATTGCTTCGAAGGATGAGATCGCGGCGGCATTAGCGAAGGCTGGCAAGTGCTGTGACGACCCGAATTGCAAACATCACCAAGCAGCTCCGGATTCGACCAACGCTGCGCCACGAACAGCAACAAAGCCCTCTGCGACGGGTCGGTAGCTTTGGAGTGCGGTGGCTCGACACCGCCCTCGATCAACGCGGAATCACGCTGTGTATGGCGGAGAAACGCGTGTGTGAGGGTTGGTTTTCGAGAGTCCGTTTTCATGACCGCGTCATTGCTGAAATCGGGATTCAACCGCAGTAAGGATGGAAGGCTCCGTCAAGCCGGAGCACTCCAGGAGTAGTCATGAACCTCAAAACTCTCGTTTGGCGTGAGATCTGGGAGCGGCCTTCGGCGATGCTCACGAGCACGTTGGCGATCTTGCTCGGCGTGACGGCGCTGGTGGCGATCCGGCATGTCACAGTGTTCTCGGAACGAGAAGTCGGGCAGCAATTGCAGTCGCTCGGTGCGAACGTGTTGGTGCTGCCGAAGAACTCGACGCTTCAGGATTACTACTCTGCCGACCTGACCGAGCAGACGCTGCCTGAGTCTCACGTCGCAAGCATTTTGTTGGCGAATTTGCCGGGTGTAGAACGTCTTTCGCCGAAGTTGTGTGTTTCGACGAAGGTCGGTGATCGAGATGTCACTCTGACTGGAATCCTGCCACAGACGGAGTTCCAAGCGAAAGCGGTGTGGCAAACGGTGACTCTCTTCAGCAACAAACATGAGGGGTGTAAAAAAGCCGCGTGTGGTCTGAAGACTTACGACGCGGCTCCCGAAACGCTCGCGTCGCAGCGGACGATTGATCAACTCAAAGGAAACGAAGCGGTGATCGGCGCGGACGTCGCCGACTTTTCGGGATTGAAACCAGGGAAGTCGTTGACGTTGCTCGGTGAGAAGCTGCAAGTCCTTGCCGTGTTGCCGCGAACGGGAACCATTGATGATTCGCGAGTCTTCGCTCACTTGCACACGGTTCAGCGCCTGACCAATTCCGGCGAAGTCGTGAATGCGATCGAGGTCATGGGATGTTGCGAGGATGCAGCCGGAAAGCTTGTCCCATCGTTGGCCGAATTACTGCCTGACGCGAAAGTCGTGACGATCTCGCAGGTCGTCTCAACTCAAGTGGGTATCAATCGGCTGATGAGCCAGATGTCGTTGTTGGTGCTGGGCATCCTGGTGGTCGTTGGCGGTGCCAGCGTAGCCAGCACGATCTCGTCGAACGTTCGCGAACGTCGTCGCGAAGTCGGAACACTGATGGCGCTTGGTGCGACACCGAGCTTGGTCGCGCGGATGTTTCTCCTGAAGGCTTGGTTGCTCGGAGCCGTCGGGGCCGTGAGCGGCTGCGTCTTGGGATTGATCGTCGCGAAAGTGCTCGGTTCGCAATGGGCAGGCGTGAGTGTGAAGCCGCTCCCCGATTTGATGGGGATCGCGATCATCGCTGCGCTCGCTGTCACAACGTTGGCCGCGCTTTGGCCCGCTCGTTCTGCAGCGAAGCTCGATCCGTGTTGTTGTTTTCAAGAGATTTGATGCAGCGATGTGCTGCACGCGGTTCGTGTGCGTTGCTTGTCAGATAGAGGCTAAAAAAACGCACGCGAGCCGCGTGCGCCACGAGAGACACAACATGTTTCAGCTACAAGACGTCACTAAGGTTTATCGCCGTCGTGAACAAGAAGTCGTCGCGTTCAAGGCGAGTTCGTTGGCGATCAATCAGGGCGAGTACGTGGCCGTTGTTGGGCCCAGTGGCAGCGGGAAGACGACGTTGCTGTCGATTCTCGGAGGCATGTTGTCTCCAGATCGCGGCCAGGTACTGTTTGATGGTCAGTCGTTGTACGAGTTGCCGATTGCCGAGCGAACTAAACGGCGGCGCGAGCGGATCGGATTTGTATTTCAGACGTTTAACCTCGTCCCCTATTTGACAGCGCTCGAGAACGTCCAAGTACCTCTGTTTTTGAACGGTGTAGCGAAAGCTGACCAAGAAGAACGCGCGATGACACTGCTGGGACAAGTCGGTCTCGGCAATCGGCTCGACCACAAACCAAGCGAGCTGAGTACCGGTCAACAACAGCGAGTCGCGCTCGCACGCACGCTCGCGAACAATCCAAGCGTCATTCTGGCCGATGAGCCGACAGGCAATCTTGATCCCGATAGTCGCGAGGCGGTGTTGTCGATGTTCGATCAGTTCGTTCGCGAAGGGCGAACGATTGTCATGGTCACGCACGATCCCGCAGCGGCATTGCGTGCAAATCGTCGCTTAACACTCAGCGACGGTGAGGTTCAAGAAGCGATGATTCGGAACGCGGCGTAGCTGCTTTATGTAGCCGTCACGCTCCGGGTGACGAGCCGGTCGCTTCACTGAGCATCGACCAGCACTTTGCTCGTCACGGCTGCGTAGTTGCGAGTCGCCTGCGCTACGTTGCTTCTGGTGGCTTCTTTTTCGACGCTCGTTTGCTGCGTGGCGTCAGATTTTGCCAGTTATCGAGTTGCTTGGTGAGGTCCGCTAACTCGATCGTTCTCGCGGTGACATTGAACTCGGACTCGGTAGGAGAACTGGCCGAAGAAGGCAAGTTGAGTCGCGAGACTTCGCGTTCGAGATTTTGCATCCAAGCGGGCAGTTCGATGCCGGAGCCGGTGCTGTCGGCGAGGTAAGCATCGACTTCGCGACGTAGGAGTTCAAACGACGGCGATTCCGCGCGTTGAGTCTTCGCGTCTTCGACCACTTGAGGCAACAATGCCAACATGCGGTTGACGGAGAGCGGCTTCGTGAAGTGCTCGTTCAACCGATCGCTAACAGCCGGGAGCCTCATGCCATACTTGCGTTCGATGGCGTGCAGACGACGCAGATGAGTTGTGGCTGTTTCGCGAGCACGCTTCTCGAAGGTTCGTTCCCAAGCATCGACGGCGTTCGGCAGGTTCCACTGGCAAAGCACTTGATGTGTCAGATTTAGCGGGGTGAAATTCCAAGCATCACGATCGTAATCGGCTTCGACTCGCAGGAAGTCGAGCAAATAGAAAAACTTTTCACCGTAATCAGATTGCGTTGTCGTCGTGTTGTATTCGAGGAAGCGATCGAACTTATCGACAACAGTTGTGTAAATCAGTTCGAGCACATGTACGACCTGCTCGGTCTCGATGCCGCGCTGTTCCAAGTCTTCGAGCAACGGGATCGGCCGGAGTGGGTCCGCCGATTCGGCGAGGAAGTTGAGGAACCAGGGAATGCCATTATGCAAGATCGCTCGGACATTGCCGAGCGTCAGCATCTTCGCATGAAACAGTTCAGCCCCGTACTTGGTGACGAACTCACGAACTTCGTTCCAGACGTTGTCACGCTTCATGCTTTCTACGGCAGAGAGACGCATCGTCTGGCTATGCGAGACCCATTCTTCGACGAACGGCTTCAGCAGATTGTGCAGCAGGTCAACGAGCTTCTCTTGCGGGAATTTTCCTTCTTCCCAAGTTGATGCCGATTGCAGCAGCGCCTCAATCGTCGAACGAACGGCCGTACGGAAGAGTCGATCGAATTCTGTGACCGCCATTTCGCCGGGCCGGGAAGCCTTTTCCATCCGATGCGCTGTACGCAATAGATGCCAGCATTCTTTCATCAGGCCGAGCCGAGGTAATTGCGTGAGCAAAAAGCGAATGTCTGACTGCAACAGCCGCGCGGTGAGGACTTGTTTTGGATGTCCGCCAACATCGAGCGGTACGTACAACAACGGCTTGCGAGCGAGTGTGGTCAGTAAGGCAGGGAGCGTTGTACGGACCTCATCGACATCGCCTCGTAGGACGCTGCGATACAGTGCGGTCATGTGTAAATCTTCGGAAGCCGCTTTCGACTTCTTTCGGCTATCGCTGCCGGGGAGGAAGCAACTTAGTCCTCGCTCTGCGATCCGGCAGGCGAGTTGCGCGGCGATGACAGTTTGAACCATGTAGAGCTTCGTCTGAAGCTGCATGTCGTATTCGACATTCGAGTCGTGATCGCCTGAAGGTGTGGCAATTTCGAAATCCCACAACGTGCCCATCAGTTTTCGCAGGCCGTTTTGCGTCTCGCCTAGATGCTTTAACCAGGCGGAGATAATTGCTTGTGGATCTTCAATGTCGGGACGTTTCGCTTCCTTCGGCGATCTTTCCAAACCAGCCGGCGGATTGCGCATCAAATAGCCGACGGCCATTTGCCACAGTTGAGCCAGTGTGACCAAAAACTTGAGCTGCGGTTCGAGGTACTTGCTGATGTATTCCAACTCGGTTGGGTTCGATGAGCCGCCTCCTTCTTCCATTAGTTCACCGGAGATGCCGTCGTTGGCGCTATCGCGGAACGTTACGTCTTCATACGCACTGCGGAAGAGTGCGTCCTCGTCATCCTCCTCATCTTCGGGGTCGAGCAGCCCGCCGTCCTGGTCTTCGTCGTTGTCGCTGAACGACTCATCGTCCAGTGCGTCAGTGTCATGCGAATCTTTGTTTCCGTTTGGTTTCTTCTTTTTCTTCGGAGCAATGTCGGCCAAATTTTCCAAACTGGGGACGGTCCAGAAATCTCCGGCATTGACTTCGAGATACGCGAACAGCCGCCGAATCAGCGGCCACTGATCAGGAATAGTCGCCCCTTCCGGAGCGTCGGTCACACGCATCATCCATTCGGTGAGCAACAACGTCAGCGAGTGCGCTCCTGATTCGATGCCGACCTCTTCGTTCTGGCTGAGCCATTGCATCAGTAGAGCCATTGCCGCGACGAAATCCTGTTTTTCGAGCAGTGCTTTGACGACCAGCGCGTAGGACTTCGCCGATGTGAAGCGATCAATATGTCGCCGCCAGAAGCTGACATCGCCAGCCGCTTCGCCAGCCGCTCTCCATTCGGCCATGACATCCGCAACGTGAGTTGCTGACTCCCAGCTTTCGATCCCCGCTACATGCGGCATGTCTTCCACGGTTACGCTGGCGAACTGATCCCAATACTCGGCAAATGTGCGAAAGCACTCGCCCAATCGCCGGGTGAGTTCTCGATCTCCCTGTGCCGCTGATTCGCTCAAGGCTCGCGAATAAACCTGCAGGTATTGCTCTACGATCGACAGCAATTCTTCGAGCCGCTGATCGGGAATACTGTCTTCTCGCGAGGAGAACAGCGGAAACTGACCCTGAAAACCGAGGATATTCCAAGGATCAGGAAACGCACCGCATTCGATTCCGCGTTTGAAGTGATCTTCGATTTCCGCGATCAATGACACGGCAAACAAGAGTTGTCCCGAACTGAGATGCCGATGTGCGGCAGTGATACGCCAGTGAATTTCGCTGGAGAATCTCGCGGCGACGGAAGGAATCACTGCCGCAGTCGCGCGAGCCGCGTCCGGCCGTCCCAGTTGCGCGTACAACTGGGCGAGATGTCGATATTGAATTTGTCGCGAGCCGTAATTTGCCAAATACAAATTGAGCGATTGCCGGACATGTCCGAAGGGTTGCTGAGTCTTCTTTGCGGCGGCGGCGAGTCGTTGAGCGCGTTCTCCCTTCGCGTCTTCAAGCAGCCGTTCGTAAAACGCATCGCGCTGTCGAGCGACCTTCGGTAATAGCGACGTTAGCGTAACCGTTGAGTCGTGCGTTTCCGGTCCCGAACCACTAATTGCGGACGCCATCAACATAGTGCCGCACAAGACCGATGCGGCATCGAAGAGCGACTCTTCTGGTGACTGTTCGGTTTGCTCGGCGATCCAGTGCAGCAAGGAATCGAGAATGATCTTTCGCAAGATGAACCGACGGAAATCCCCCTTGTTGTCGATGCAATGCGGATCCCACTCGCCGAACATGTAGTTAGTTCGCTTGTAAACCGGATGGTTGTGGTCGTGAGCACGCACGTCGCACGCGATCTCGTCCATGTGGTTCGGGTCGAAGTATGCGTTCTGCAACAAGTTTGCTGGGACACCTTGAAACAGTTCGAGCGTCTTCGCAATCAGTTCGGCATACGGACCTTTGCTCGGTCCGACTCCGCGAATGTAGATCGGCACGGGCCGAAAGCGTTCGTGCGGATACGGTTCCATCTTCGTGTTGTTTTCCAACACGGCGACCGGGCGGAATCCAACGAAGTCATTCAGAAATTCGAGCGAGCCTTGAACGATTCGCTCGGTCTCTTCCCAAGGAGAACCTTGAGCGAGCACGGCCTCAAACAGTCGAGCCAAAAACATGGGCTGCTGAAAATCGACATCGCTGAGATGAAACAACAAATCGGCGTGATGGTGGCGATACGCGGGCCAAAGCTCGTTAAAGGTCAGATGCAGGACCGCGCGTGCCTGAGCCGAATTGCTAAACGCGGCGGAGGACAGTTCCAGTTCTTGCAGTCGCGTGAGCAACTGAGTCTGAAGCACTTCCCATGGCTTTTCCGTACCCCAATCAGGATGACAGCGGTTGAGCCGATCTTGAAATTTCAAGTCCGGCTTGCCACCCGAGAAGTTCAGGTAGCCGAGGATTTCTTGCAGCGCAGTCGCTTGAGAACCTACGGCGACTGTTTCTGGGTTTGCTGTGCTGACGGTTTCGGAGGAACCTCGCCCGATCTCCGTGGATGGAGTCGGTGGATCGTCCGACGACGCTTTGCCGGTTCGCTGACTACCCGACATAAAGTGACTTCGCTCCCTGCTCGATATCCAATTTCACGAAGAACTGACCGTGAGGGCAGTTAAGCATTCCCGCAAGAGATTGGGAAGCGAGCGTCCGTCGAATGAGACAAGCGAAATTCACCACTCAGGGACGGAAGCACGTAGAGGAATACGTGACTATGGCGGTTCGGATTGAGTACTCGCAAATTCATTCCGTCAACCCCCACAGTCGTTGTAAGAGCTTGAACATCGCGGGATCGTGCTTTTCGAGTTCGCCGCGATTGAATGGAAAGAAGTCGTTCTGTCCGAACAGGGCTTCGGTGGTTTCGGCGAAGTATTCTTTTTCGTTCGACAAGGCATACGCTTTTTCGACCGTGTTCTTGCGGTTCGGGTCGCCGAAGGTTCGTTCGACGGACTCGTAGGATTTGTTCTCGACGATGCGATCAAACGCGGCTTTGATTTCGGCGTTCTCAAAATTCAAGACTTGGTCGTGGTAAGAGTGAGCCAATTCATGCAGCACAAAGAGCGGCATTCGTTTGGTTTCACGTTCGTAAATGCGAATGTTGGTGAACTCAACCGATCGAGCCATCTCTGGCTTCCGGTCATTCTTCCGCAACCAATCGACCGACGGGTGATATTCGGCTTGCGGTGGCGTGTTGGGATATTCGGGCGAGAGCCAGAGCGGCACCTTGCGCAAGTGCGTGACCGACTTCGCAGGCACGACGCGGACGATTTCTTTCAATTGTGATTGCAGCAACTCGATCGCTCGTTCGGTTTCTTTCGGCTCATCACGCAGCAATCGCTCGCTGATGATGACGGCCCAGCCTTCGATGATCTTCGTTTCATAGCCGGAATAAGTCGCGAGTTTTTTGATCGCGTTGTTTCTGATCTCGTCGCCGATCTTCGCCAGCCGCTCTGGCCAGCGGAACGTTGGTGCTTTGGACGGGTCGTAGTCTGCGAGGTGTCCGGTCAAACGAGTCGTCGGCTTCGTGTAGGTTAGCTCGGTCTCACCGAAAACCTCTTCGCACAGTTTGGCGAGACCCGGATCGTATTCCTTCAGTTCGCGTCGCGTATCGACATGGTTGTGGTCATGGTCGGGCGGACGATTGTTGTCGAACCACGACTGCACTCCTTCGGCAAAGTATTCGTGATGATTGGTCGCAGCGTAGGCTCCCTTCCACAACCCTTGAGCAATCGCGCTCTCAAACGTCTTTTTGACACGCGCGTCAAACGAGGGATCGACATTGACCATGCCTCGCAAATGAATGTTGTGAGCGAATTCATGAATAAGGATCGACTCCGCCGCATACGGGTCGCCGGGATAAGCCAGCAGATTTTCTTCCCCGCAGGTACAGATCGGATCGTCCAGTGATCCCCCGGTTCCACGAGCACGCCGATCCCAATAATCCTTCGGCATCAAATTGCGATGTTCGGGAATGTCTGTCGTGAACTCATTGTGGGCGATCACCGTCATCCGCGAGCCGCTCCGAACCATCGCATCTCGCACGTCCGGTCGCTTATGCAGCAACAGATCAACCAGATAAGCCGCCTCCAGCAAAGCGTGATCATCAACCTTCTCTGACGAGACGATCGGGTACCCGTTGACGCTCACATACTTCTTGTAAAACGCATCCAACTTCATCTCTGACGGTGGTGCTTCGACCTTGAGCTGTGACGGCTTTTGGTCAGCCTCCGAGGCGACGGACTTACTCGATAAGTGGCTGGCGATCGAAATCAGCAAAGTGCCGATGGCAAACCGAACAATGGGCATTGTCTTATGCCGTGACGGAATGTGATACATCACGTTCGGTTCCCCGTGTATTGGACTAATGATCGATGCACTCTCGCATTTACCGGAGAAATCTTTAGCTGGTTGACGCTAGTACCACGACCGAGAATTGATCCTCCATAAAAAGCGAGTTTGTGTCATTACTGCATCACCTTTAACGGAGGGTGGTGCGATGCCAAGGAAGGCAGTGCGGATTGAGGCGACGGAGCGGCAACTGGAAATCCTG
>JAPLNX010000254.1 GCA_026400935.1 Planctomycetia bacterium
CACTGGTTCTGCGAACCGAAAGCCTCGCTCACTGACAACTCCACCGCCCAACACTCATCGCCGACGACGTCGGACACGCTCGGAGTGTGCGCTCGCAAAAGCGACAAATTCGCGATCGCAGTTGCTTGTTTGAGGACTAGTAAGATTCAGTTCCCGATCGTTCTGAATCGAGGCCATCATCTGACGCTGGGGCTCATTGTTCAAAAACAGGACACCATTCCGGAACTCCAGAAACCGAAGTTGATCACTTTGAGTCGGCGTCACGACGCTCGAATTTGAACCTCTCATCATCGGAGCCGAAGCCATTCCAGATCCCATTGTCCCCGCCCCGCCGCCCGTTGGAGATACCACTTCTGGCGGCTCATCTCCCTGAAGCGTGAGCACTACCCATCGGCCTTGCAGCGGCTTGAGCGACTCAGCGACCGCAGAAGGTGCCGCCACATTTCCTTGGCGAGCGGGGGGTGTTAGCCCATCGGTAGATTCGTTATCCAGCGGTTCACCCACTGACGAGCTAACGTTCCCTGCTCGCTTGGGAATGGGAAGGTTCGGGGCGTTGTTCGACAGCAGTTGTCCTCTCGGAAAACCTCGATCGTCAATCTGCGGCCGACGGGGATCGCGTCCGGCAGGCACAATCACAGGATCGGCAGGCATTTTTACTGTGGCCGCTCTTGTCGATTCGTGATCTATTCGATCGTTGACCTCGGCCGTTCGCTTGAGCCAGATGACGGACGCCATCACCGGGACCAGCAGGACGCCGCTCAATGCGAGCACTCGTCGCCAACGGAACGGCTGCGCGGCCAACTGTGAGTCAGACCTCGGCACAAACAACGGGCGGACAAACAGTAGACTCAGCCAATAAACGACAGCCGTCAGAGCTTGCAACGCACATATCAATCCTGTCACCGCAGGAGCGTCCCGATAGCTCGCCCCCAATCCAAACAGGCTCGCGGAAAATGGAAGGAACAACAGCGCGGCGATCCAAACCATCCAACTCGACGTGTTCCACGCTGATCGAAACACCGACGCCAACACAAACGTCGCCAGCAGTTGAATTACCGAGAATTCCAGAAAGCTCGCAACATTTCGCGTCCCAGTCTCCGCAATTACGAGTGCAAGAAACAGTCCCAGCAGCACCCACGTCACCACCAATGGCAACAGCAAAAACTTCACTGGAAGCTGCCGGTGCGTAGCGCGATGATCACTTGCCCCTTCACTTAGGGTTGTCGGGAAGTCGACCTCGTCTTTGTCTGTCTGTGAAAAATCAGGAGGTTTACGGTCGGGAGAAACTTCGGACTCATGATCGCGGTTCCGAATCCGCTTGGTGAAAAGCGAAATTAACAACCCAATGGCAATGACAGCTTCCACGCTCGCTGCCAACGCAGACTCCAGAATATGTGGAAAGAGTTTTGCTTCTATTTGCCAATACCCGATCGCGCGAGTCACGCAGACGACACTCACGCCCCCCAAGAAAAAGGCGACACTTAACCAAACAGTTCGGCTTGATGTCTTCCAAGCGAATTGAAAAGCGGCAATGAGGCCAAGTACGGTGGCGATGCGAACCACACCCGACATCAATATTGACGGTGGGGACTGTCCGGCGTTTTCAGTCGCCATCACAATGAACCCGCCAAATGCGGGAATCAACAACACTGCGAACACAGACAAACCGATCCCCCATAGCTTCATTTGCTCGCGCAGTTCGTTGGGACGTTTCTCAAATTCAACCATCGCTAACAATGTTGCGGGATCGGGCGACTGACAATCGTTGACCTGCCTTCCAGCTGACCTGACGCTTGAACTCTTTGCCGCAGCATCGCCTTGCAGGTGGGGAACTTTCCCCGCAATATTCGGCCTTTGCACGACCATCGGTTGTTGCACATGAGCCAGCCAGCGGCCGAGGAGTTCGCTCACTTCTGTTGCTGTTTGAAATCGTTCATCGGGATTCTTGGCGAGCAGCTTTTCGATGATCGCGACGAACCAATCGGGGACGTCGGGGTTGATCGCTCGCAGCGGGCGCGGAGCGTCTTCACAGACTCGCTTCAGCACCGCCATCGTTGTCCGTGCTCGGAATGGTGAGTGGCCAGAGCACATCGCGTACATGACCGCTCCCAGGCTGAACAGGTCCGCTCGCGCATCGACGTCGCGGCCCCAGGCTTGTTCGGGGGCCATGTATTGCGGAGTCCCTGCAATCACACCACTGAGCGTCAGGCTGGCGTCGTCCATCACGCGAGCCAATCCGAAGTCGGTCAGCTTCACACGCTGCACGCCGTTCTCTAACAGGATGTTCGCCGGCTTCACGTCGCGATGGACAACGCCTTGAGCATGTGCCGCAGCAAGCCCCGCTGCTGTCTGCATTGCGATCCGCAGAACCTCTTTGAGTTCCAGCGGCCCGTCCTGATCGATCCTTTCTTGTAGCGAGCCGCCCGCGACGAACTGCATGATGATCTTGGGTAAAGTGGCCGATGCGTCTCGCGTCGGCAGACCGATGCGAGACGCATCGGCCACGCCATCTTCAATTGCGTGAATCGTTACCACGTTGTCGTGACAAACTGCCGCTGCCGCTTGAGCCTCGCGAATGAACCGCTTCCGCGCCACCGCGTGATAAGCCAGATGCGATGCCAGCACCTTCACCGCGACGACTCGATGCAGGCTCGGATCGTACGCCTTGAGCACGACGCCCATGCCGCCCCAGCCGATGACTTCGGTGATCTCGTGCTGACCGAGTTTCCCCAGCAACTTCGGATCTTCCGCAGGTTGCAAAAAATCGAGCGTCCGCTGCGGATCAGTTTCGTCTCGATCTCCGTCGCCAGAACCATCATCTGTCTTCAGCCGCTCCATCGCCGCTGCGAGTGGCCCGTCGGTCTGCTCATCTCGTTCTTTCAAACTCGCCGCCATACCGATCCACGACTCACCTCCTACGGTCATCTGTTTCAGCGCGGCTTCGCACGAAGCACAACCATCGGCGTGGGCCTGCACCGCCGCAAGTTGTTCAGCAGGCAAGCGGCCATCGAGCAACGCTCGCAAAGCGACTTTCTCAGGACACACTGATGTTTGGGCATGATCAGACATGGCGCGAACTCGCTCTGTTTGGTGGTCCATCGTAACAACTGTCGGCAAATGGGTATTCTTGCCCGCCGGGCCGGATCGAACAGACGGCGGGAGCCCCATCTTCCATAGAGATACGAACCACAGAACCAAACTTATCGCGAAAACTTGCGGCGTATTGAACTACCGCTATTAGGAATCATCTCCCAGAAGCCACTTCACTTGCTGCTTCAACCTTGTCATCACTCGGCCTTTGGCGAGGTAAGCCGCTGCGACCGATAGGCCGAGTTCCTCGGCGACCGTTTTTCACCGCAGTTTGCCGGAAGGGGGGCTAGGTCTGACTTCATGGCACAAGTTTTGTTCTGTGATCGGTTGGCAGTCGAGCTTGTGCTGGACGGCAACTGCGATTGTGTGTTGCAGTTGAGACGAGATTTGGGCACGTGAGTACCGCAAGACGAGGAGTGCCGGGTGAGAGCGGGTTCGGGCATTGGGAAGGGTCCGGGCCGTTCGATGATGGAGCGAGTCAGCAATGACAGAG
>JAPLNX010000610.1 GCA_026400935.1 Planctomycetia bacterium
AATCGCCGCCGCGACTTTCACCGCGAATCTCGCCGGGCACGCCTCGCAGATTTACGGAGTCGCGTTTAGTCCCGATGGCAAACAGCTCGCCACCGCGTCGAACGACAAGACCGTGCGCTTGTGGGACGTCGAAAAGAAAGCCGCCATCCGAGTCGTCAGCACGCAGTTGCAACCGGTTTACGGAGTCGTCTTCACGCCCGATGCGAAGTCGCTGGTCATCGCGTGCGCTGACAAAGCGGTCAAACTGCTGAACGTTGAAAACGGGGCCGAGCTGCGGGTCTACAAAGGTCCGGAGTTCCCGGTCTATTCCGTGTCACTCAGCCCCGACGGTCGCACGATCGCGGCGGGGGGCGTTGGCCTCGGCCCGAATCGGCCGATCTTCATTTGGAACATCGAATCGCCCGACCCGGTGAAGAAACTCGACGGCCACAAAGACGACGTCTATCGCGTCCGCTTCAACGCCGCCGGCAACAAGCTGCTGTCGATCGGCTACACGGGCGCGTTCCACATTTGGGACGTCGCCTCCGGCAAGCCGGTCTTCTCGTCGAAGATCCCGTCGATCACTTACGGCGGCAACTACGTCGCCGCTGGAGCCCGCATTGCGGCCACCGCAAACGACGGCAAAACGTACTTTGTCGACCTCCCAGCAGAAGCTCGATGATCTTCGGCCACATCAATGCCCGTGCGAAATACATGCAATCGCAGCAACCACGATGAATCCGGATGCGACAAACTTTTGTCGCCAATTGATCGTACACCTCACACGACAATTCTATGTTCGACAAAGTTGTCTATCTGATGCGTGGGCTCCCTTCGAGCGGGAAGAGTCATTTGGCTCGGAGGTTGGTGGGGGATGTTGGGGTGTTGTTGGAGACGGATCAGTTTTTCTACCACGACAACGGGGATGGGACTCGCTCGTTTCATTACAGCGAGGCTCAACTTCCAGCGGCGCGTCAGTGGGTGTTCGAGAAATTTCGAGAGGCTCTCGCGGAAGCTCGTTCACCAATTGTTGTGGATCGTGGGAACGGGCTGAACGAAGAGACGCGACGCTTCGCTCAGTACGCGGTCGATCGCGGGTATCGCGTTGAGCTGAAAGAACCTGACTCGCTGTGGTGGCAGGAAATCAAAGAACTGATGCGCGGCCGACCGGGAACGAATCCATTGCTGAAGCAATGGGCGTTGCGGTTGTCAGAGTTCAGCCGCGAGACGCATCGAGTGCCTCTCGACACGATTCAAAAGTGGATGAGCACTTGGCGCGTTGATTTGACGGTTGAGGAAATCCTCGGCCAGGTCCGCTGAGTCGCCCCGGTGGTTTGCGCTGTTCGATGGAGTTTGGACGCACTTGCCCGAATTCTCCCGCAACCTGACGGGCAGGAGTGTTCATCCTCCATTCAAGATTCCGGCTTCGGAGTGACCGAGTCTACGTTGGCTTGAATGCTCGCTTGCGGCAACCCCGTTTGAGTAGAGGCATGAGGTTTGCCCGAGACGCACCTTGTAGGTCAGCCTTTCCTGTCTGATCTGATTACGAATGGAGTGCGATTGAGTCTGGTTTGAAAAGCCTGGCGTGTTAGCCTGCTTGTCGGAAAGGAATAGAACGACATATCTCGCCACGAGTTTGGGTGGGGACACCGGCTCTGTCTAGCGAGCCAGTTGCATCCACGGGGTCATGAAAATCGAGAGCCGCTGGATCAGGCAATTTGCCGTTCCATCATCCTCAAGAACAGTCCCGGGGTGCTGGTCAGTTCGTCGAATGTTCCGACTTGGGCGACGGTCCCTCCGTCGAGGACATAGATGCGATCGGCGTGTCGGATTGTGCTGAGGCGATGCGCGATCGTGATGCGCGTCACCTTTCTGCGGCGGATGCTCTCGCTGACGATTTGCTGAGTGCGATTGTCGAGGGCGCTGGTGGCGAGTGCTCTGGCGATCATCAACCGTTGGCGTTGACCTCCAGAGAAGCTGCCGCCACCTTCGTTGATCACTGAGTGCATACCCATCGGCATGGCTCGAATGTCATCCGCGAGGCCGGCTCCCTCGGCGCATTACCACGCTTCGTCGAGCGTCATCTGGCTGCCGGATGTGATGAACTCGAAAATCGAGGACGAGTTGATCTTCGCCGATTGCAATACGACACCGATTTGGCGACGCACGGCGGTGACGTCGAGCGAGGCCACGTCTTGATTGTCGTAGAGAACTCGGCCGGACTCCGGTGCTTCAAAGCCCAGCATCAAACGGAACAGCGTGGACTTGCCGCTGCCGGATTG
>JAPLNX010000386.1 GCA_026400935.1 Planctomycetia bacterium
CCGAGATAAGAGCTGGGTGGCGTCCATGACGCCCGACCTTTTACTCCAACTTCGCAATTCATGGGCAGGCCATTTTCTGACACCCACGCCTTCGGCGAATACTTACCTCCCGATGCGGTCAAAAAAGGGTGACGGGGACGTCGGCGGCGTTTGAAAGCGGCTCGCGGACTCAGCACTTTGTGCCACAGAGAACCCGCCGAGTTTGGGAATTGGACCGAGGTGCTCGACAGCGAACGCCTCACCGGAGCGGCCCTGGATCGTCTCGCGCATCGCTGCCACATCCTGGAGACCAAAGGCGAAAGCTACCGTCTCCAAGATGCCAAACGCCGCCGTCGCCCCGACGGATCAGCCACATAACCAACCGTCTTCACCGCGATCCAGTCCCCCGACCCAAGGAACCCTCAACAACCCAGCGTCACCAAATTCAGCCGCCCCGCGCCGCCATTTTCAACCGTCGTCAACAACTGGAAGATCCTCGGTCGGAGGTCAATCTTCAGCATCCGCTCGTCAGAGTGGTGGTGATTAGTCTCATGGCCGTTCTGGCGGGGCCGACGGCGATTGCTCGGTGGGCCAAGCTCAAAGTGGAGACGCTGCGGAAGGTCTTGCCGTTGCCACACGGGGTTCCTCAGAAGGATGTTTATAGACGGGTGTCCAGAACGCTGCAGTCGGGTGTCTTTCAGGTTTGCTTCACCAGTTGGTTGCAGTCGTTGCGAGCGGTGGCGGCGAAAGTTATGGGGTGGAGCGGCCGATCTTGGCTGTGGACGTAAAGAGGTTACGTCGTAGTCATAATCGGAACAAGGGCTTGGGTGCGTTGCACTCGATCACGGTCTGGGCCTCCGATTTTGGATTGACCTTGGCGCAGGTCGCCACGGCGGAGAAGTCGAACGAAATCACGGCGATTTCCGAGGTTTTGAAGCTCGTCGATCTCACGGGAGCGATCATCACGATCGACGCGATGGGAACTCAGAATGCAATCGCCAAGCAGATCGTGGAGGCCAAAGCGGACTATGTCTTGGGACTCAAGGGTAATCAGAGCAAGCTGCATGAAGCGGTCGTGGATCACGTCGCTCAACAGATGGAAAACGATTTCGCGGACGTTCGCGCGCGTCACTACGTGACTCACGACAAGGGGCACGGTCGCGATGAAACTCGAACCTACATCCAACTGCCAGCACCGCGTAGCCTGCCGGGCTTCGACCAATGGGCCATCCTGAAATCCATCGGCATGGTGATCAAACATTGCGTGCGCGACGGTCGAGCCACTGATGAAGCCCGCTACTCTATCAGCAGCTTGGCCGCCAGCGCGACGTGTTTCTCCCGCGCCGTGCGCCGCCACTGGGGCATTGAAAACTCCTGCCATTGGAGCCTCGACGTGACCTACCGCGAAGATGAATCCCACATCCGCGACGAACATCTCCGCGAGACTTTTGCGTGGCTCAATCGCTTCACGCTCTCATTCCTCCACCAACACTCAGGCCCCGGAAGCATCGCCATGAAACGCCGCAGATGCGGTTGGGATTTCAACTGCTTAACGCGGCTCGCTTCGCTCGCCGCAACCTGCAGTGAGTTGAAAACGGCGTCCTGCCGTCAGATACAGAGAGTTGTCTTGACCTCTGGCTGGAGCAGAACGCCGTGGAAACACCGACTCAATTTCAAACGAAACATGCCTCTTCCGTAGTTTCGACGTTGTCGTGTCATGACCGCGTGATTCTCAAGGGGTATCTGCC
>JAPLNX010000362.1 GCA_026400935.1 Planctomycetia bacterium
GCTTGGTGGATACAACAACCGTGCCACCGAACGCCCGCCAGGCCCGCTGCCATTCTGGCTTGGACTCCGCCGAATGCACGACCTTGCGATCGCTTTCCAGATTTTTAAAACTCTGCAAGAAAGTTAGCTATAAACAACAGGGCTGGCTCCCCGCGCGAACGTGAGCTTCACGACCTTCGAGTACGTCTCGCCGGTGCAGACGATCCCGTTGTGTGACCAGACCGGAACCCCCGCCATCGCATTCGACGGCTTCCTCCATTTCCGCTCCTCGATCATCTCGGGGTCGGCTTCCAGGATCAGCGCCCGCATGCGAGCCAGAGTCTCCCCGCGCCATCCCGTCAGGTCTCGAATCCGCTGGTCGCTGAGCTGGGAAGCGGTCGCGCCCGCCTCCGCGCCTGCCTTCGGAGGGGACTTGGCCTTCGGCTTCGCTTTGCACTTTGTAATCATTTGTCCTCTCTTGCTAGGAAGTAGGGTGGGACAAGCGGCGCATCGCCGCGCCAGCCCACCATCATTCATCAATCATTCAATTTGGTGGGCCGGCGCTCGAAGCGAGCTGGTCCCACCCTACCGAGACATCATCACAAGACATCACTCGCCCCATTCGGGGGCGTCCCAGCCGGGAGTTGGGTCGGTGCCGCCCCAACCGATGTCGTACTCGCCTTCGTGGACCATGCGATGAAACGAAGACCATTCCCAATCACGAACTCGCGCGGCCAGCTTATGTTTGCGCGGGTTCCAATGGGCGTAATCGACGCATCGCTTCAAGTCGTCTTCATCGCGAACTGTGTGCTCCCAATATCGCTTTTGCCAGATGCCTCGCTGCCGATGTTTCTCGCGAGATTCCGACTGCGGCAATTCGGTTCCGCCAGTCGCCAACCAGCGTTCGGTGAACTCTTCTTTGATTCGCATCCAACGCAACGGATATCGGTCGTCACCAGGCGGCAGAACCCAAACGGTATGCCAATGATCGGGCAGCAGGACGATCGCAAAGAGTTCAAACGGATGGTCGCCTTGCACCTTCTGAATCGCTTCGCGCAAACAGCGACGCCCGATGTCCGTCGTGAGAATCGGACGGCGTTGATAAGTGACACAAGTAAAGAAATAAGTGGTTCTTCTCGGAATTTAGTGGGTGGAGTGGATTTTTGCTATGAATTTGATTTTTGAAAATTGAAGGTTGGGATTAGAGTTTTCGGATGCAAACATTACCTCAGCATTATGGAGACCTTTTAGGTCTGGACAAATCGTGCGGCCCACCAAGTTTGTTGTTGATGAATCGAGAATTTATCCGGGGGTTGGTGGGCCGGCGCTCGAAGCGAGCTGGTCCCACCCTACAAAATTTCTTGACGGCTCGGCCATGCACGTCGGTCAGTCGATAGTTGCGGCAACCTCAGCAGTTTTGGGGTTATCGTATTGTGAAGAGACCTTTGACGCCGAGGCGGTTGGATGACATTTGGGATGCGAATTTGCAAACCAAGATCAGTCCTTTCGGTGTTTCTAGCCACCGCTACAATCCGCCCCTCGCGCGATGCGGAGCAACCTGACGCTGATAATGGAGAGGAACAGTCACATGGCCAAAAAGTCGCAGAATTATTCGCCATACCAAGAGCAGATCATCAAGCGGTACTACAACAACCTCGACTCGATCGATCAGACACGTCTCAGCGATTTGGCCGCTGAGTTGTATCTCTCCGAAGGGAAGAAGCTCGAGCGGTTGTGGAAGCAAGCGGGCGAAGTGATGGAGCGACTCGGCGTTCCCGCTAGCCGTTTGGCTCACGTTCTGAAAACCGCCGATCCGGCCATCTTGGCGGAAGTGGTGCAAGACATCCAAAACGGCCACATCAAGCCGCCGCCCAAGAAGAAGTTTACGCCTCCGGGGAGTGCACCGGCCAAAGATCTGTGATGTGATTGTGGGGCATGTGGCTCGCGTGCAAACCAATCTCTAAAACAAACTGAGCAACATTCACCGCAAAGGCGCAAAGCAGGCGAAGGAAAGCTCAAAAGACATTTCTCATGATCATTGTGTGAGGAAACTTTGGATGCGGTTCTCTGCCCGATTTCATTGCTGCTCTTTGCGTACTTTGTGCCTTTGCTGTGATGTTTCGGCAGAAAAGGCTCAGTTTAAGTAACCAAGTCAACGCACGCGGACCGCGTGCGCCACAGCCAGTTCCGGAGTTGATTGTGAATCGACCTCAAGCCGTCTTGTCCTGCGTTTGCGGAGTGTTGTTCATGGCGAGTTCGACGTTCGCGGGCGAGTTCAAACTTCAACTTCGATCGCAGCCAGAAACCGCCGCCAACAGTGGTCGCTTTGAGCGAACGACTCGCGAAACAACTTGGGCGGCGAAGCAAACCGCGGTCATCGTGTGCGATGTCTGGGACTATCACCACTGTTTGAACGCCGTCCGCCGGTTGGAAGAGTTTGCTCCGCGCATGAATGATGTTTTGGCGGAAGCACGTCAACGGGGAGCGACGATCATTCATTCGCCCAGCGATTGCATGGCCGCTTACGAACAACATCCGGCAAGGAAGCGTGCGATCGAAGCCCCTGTCGCGAAGAACCAGCCGCGCGATGTCGAACATTGGTGCTCACGAATTCCGAGCGAAGAAAAAGCTCATTATCCGATCGATCAATCCGACGGCGGCGAGGACGACGATCCGACCGAGCACGCCGCATGGGCCGGGAAGTTGAAGGAACTCGGTCGCAATCCGGGAATGCCCTGGCAGCGACAATCTAACTTAATCGAGATCAACGAGACGCTCGACTTTATCAGTGATCGTGGTGACGAAGTTTGGAACATTCTCGAACAACGCGGCATCCAGAATGTCATTCTCGTTGGCGTGCATTGCAACATGTGCGTGCTTGGTCGCCCGTTTGGTCTGCGTCAAATGGCTCGCAACGGCAAGCGAGTCGCATTGATGCGCGACATGACCGACAGCATGTATAACCCGAAGCGTTGGCCCTTCGTGGACCACTTCACCGGCAACGATTTGGTGATCTCTCATGTCGAAAGATTCGTTTGTCCGACGATCACGAGCGATCAAATCCTCGGTGGTGCGCCGTTTCGCTGGAAGTCGGATGTGCGAACCCAACACGACGTGATGATGTTGGCCGTCCCGCAAAAACTCGACCGAGAGTCCTTTGAGAAACAGTGGTCACTGATCTCCGTCCCCTCGACCTGGGACGTGGCGACAAACGGGGTGCTGAAGTCTCAGGAAGGGGTGGCGTGGTATCGTTGTGCTGTGCGGATTCCACAGTCATGGATCGCAGGCCATCCGTTGCAGTTCTCGATTCCTAAGCGTTCTGACGACTTCGGCATCTGGCTCAACGGACATGCGTTGCAAGCCGCGCCGACCACAACGACTGACAGCCGATTGTTTGCCATCAAGCCTGAATGGATCGCTCCGAATGACGCGAACCTGATTGTGATTCGCGTAAAACACCGCAGCGGCGACATCGGGCCACAGAGCGTCCCGACTCTGATCGGCAAAAATCAACAACTACCGCTGAAGGGCCGTTGGCAGTTTCGCCTCAACGATGACGCCGGTAATTCCAATATTCCGCTCCCCGCGCGATTCGGCGCATCGACTGATATTTTGTTTGAGCCACAGAGTGAATGAAGGGCGAACTCAACCCAGCTTCAAAAGGAACTCGTCCATGCTTCGTCGTGTCATGTGCTGTGCCATAGCGGTGTGGTTGTCGGTGACTTCGGTTGCGTGGGCGGAGGACTCGTACTTTCGCGTCCGTTGGAATGAGTTGAAAATCACTGACGGCGTACTGCCGGTTTACAAGCCCGCGAATGACAATTGGCCGCTCCGCCAACAACTCATGCGAGTGACTCCGTTTGTGGTTCTGGACGCACCGGGTGAGGCTTACTTACAGCGAGGCGACTCGTGGTTCAACGTTCTCGACGTGAATGACGCAGAAGCGAAGCCTGTGTTTCTGGCAGTCCGATCGTCGGTCAAGCAGGATGTGACCGGTCGGCTCCTCATGCCGAAGCCGGATGGTCAAGGCTTAGTGGCATTGAAATTTCAAATCGCAGCGAACTCAGCCACGAAGGAGGCGGCGCGCTTATTTCAGGTTGCCAAGATCGAACACTTTGAACGCCTCCTGAACGCAGGAAGGCCCGGTGCCGCATGGTTTCGATATCAAGCACAGACCGCTCGAAAAACGCTGGGCTCGTTGTCAAAAGACGAAGAAGAGATGCTGCGTCAGGTCACTCGTTTTGGCGAATGGCAGCAACGTCGGACGGACGACTTGGACCGCAGCTACGAACTGTTCTCCGGTGGAAGAGCTGTCAGCGAGAACCTCCAACTCGATCGCGACTTGCTGTTTCCACGCAACAACACCGATGACGGCAAGCTCGTGCCACTTGAGTCGATTACCGGTATCACGGTCAAAGAGATCGACTGGCAGCCGTTGATCAAAGAACAGAAGCCGAAGCTCGATGTTTTGGCGAACGTGATCCCGGCCGATCAACATGTTCTCTTTTTTCCGACGTTCGCTGCCGCCATGAAAGTGGCCGATGAAGCGAAGCTGCAAGGTACGTCGATCTTGCGACATACCGAACTGTCCGCCCAAGACACGCACTTGGTTCAGCGTTACGAACGGCAGCTTGGGCTATCGTTGAGCACGCTTGGTCGAATAGTTGGACCGAAGTTTGTTGCCAGCGTGGCAATCACAGGAAGCGATCCCTACTTGGCTTCAGGCACCGACGTCGCGGTGTTGTTCGAGACACCACAGCCGGCGGCCTTTGCCGGATTGTTGCAAGCCAAGATTCGACTCGATGTCGTGGCCAATACCGAGGCGAAGCTAGTCGAAGGGATCGTTGACGGAATCAAGTACGTCGGATTCCGTTCGCTCGACCGAACGATTTGCAGCTATATCGCCGAGCTGGATCAGACCGTTGTCGTCACGAATTCGCTGGCTCAGTTGAAACAATTGGCAGCAGTTCAAACGGGCAAAGCAGCGGCGATTGCCTCGTTACCGGAGTTCGTCTTTTTCCGTCAGCGATATCTCATCGGAGATGTGGCGGAGTCCGCCCTGCTCTTCATCAGCGATGCAACAATTCGTCGTTGGTGCGGGCCACGTTGGCGAATCGCTTCATCACGTCGCGTTCGAGATGCGGCGGTCTTGTTACAGATTCAGGCGGCGAACCTTGATGCGATTGTCACGGGCAAGGAGCTGAAATCGGGGGCGGTGATATCTGATTTGGCCACTTCGCAACAGAACCTCGACGTTCAATTGACTTCAAACGGCGTGATGTCATCCGCGTTGGGACGATTCGATTTTCTGACGCCGATCGCCGAATTAACCTTCGACTCTGTGACTGTCTCAGAACGAGATGCGTATCAACGCTGGCGCGACGGATATCAACGCAACTGGTCTGGAGCGTTCGATCCCATCGCGTTGCGAATTGGATCGGATGAGAAGAGTCTTTCGGCAGACTTGTCGATTATGCCGCTGATTCTGAATTCCGAATATCAACTCTTTTTGCAGATTGTGGCTGGAGCGAAATTGAAGGCGGATTCGGGTGATCCCCACGACGCACTGGCGCACGTTGTCGTCGCGATCAATCCGAAGTCCCCGCTCATTCAACAAGCGAATCAATTCCTCGCGGGCATGTTGGCCGGAAGCTTGGGAGGGCGGCTCGGTGCAGATAATCCGCTTGATCCGCTCGGATGGTTAGGTGAGTCAATCTCCATCTACGCCGATCGTGATGAGTTTTGGAATGATTTGAACAAGCTCACGCCCGCTGATCGTTTGCGGAAGCTGCGAGAAGATGGCTATCGAGTTCCTTCCGCTCTTCGAATCGAAGTCCGCCAGCCATTGAAGCTGGCGCTGTTCCTCACCGCCGTCCGTTCGTTCATTCAACAATCGGGGCCAGGGTTAACTCGCTGGGACACGTTGAATCACCTCGACCAGCCGTATGTGAAAGTCTCATCCGCGCGGCGAGGAACTCAGGGGCTTGAAGAGTTCGACAACGTGCGACTGTATTACTCAACGATCGGTGATGGGCTTGTCCTGACTCCGAATGAAAACGTCATGAAGCGAGCCATTGAACGAGAACTCGTTCGCAACCCCATCAAGCCCGATGACGAGAAGCCCGCGAACGCGAGAGCCGCCACTCCGACTGAACCAACTCCAAAGAGTCCGTCGATCGAGGTTGCGAAGCCGACGGACACTGCCAGCGGTTGGCTCGGCGAAAGCGTGGCCCTGCAGTTTGATCGAGAGTTCAGCAATTTCTTATGGAGCTTGGAGAACCTCGATCCGCGAGAAATGGCTCAGACGAACTCGTGGAACAATCTCCCGATCCTTAACGAATGGAAACGTCGCTTCCCTGATCGCGATCCAGTCGAAGTCCATCGTCGCGCGTGGGGCGTGGAGTTGGTTTGTCCCGGCGGAGGCAAATATGTCTGGAACACTGATTGGCAAACAATGGAATCAACCGTCTTCGGCTTCCCGGGCTCCCCGAAAATGCCAGCCCCCTCCCCTGCCCCGCTCTACCCATTCACCAAAGCGAACTTTGGCATCACCTTTGAACTTGGTGGTCTGCGTTCGCGAATTCATTTGGAACGTGACCAGCCGGCTGCAAAATAAGTGACTGAAATGCGATGAAGTTCGTGTTGTCTCGATTGCCTGTGGCTCGTGCTAACGGTGTTGGAACTGGGGCGAAGACGAAGTATTTCCCGCAGACTCGCTGAGTTCGCGGAGCTTATAACCCCCCCACCCGGTCTTTGATGAGATGTTTTTGTCCGATCGTTTAACCGCATGCCGCAGACACGCGAGTTTTGAAATGCGTGTGCCTGCGGCGTGCGATAAACATCTCATTCAAGACCGCGTGAGGTACAAGCAGCGATCTTGGTTTTTCTCCGCGACCTCCTTGCCTCTGCGGGAGATTGCTGTGTTTCAAACCACACGGTCACTCTGCATTTGGAAGACACATATTGGAAGACACATCAGTGACGGCCAATGACCTCGTGTTGAAGAATGGAAAAACACCTGAGACGCAACTAGACTCCCGCCCGATTCAGCAGCGCTTGGATCAGTGAAACGTTTTGTCTTAAGGAGAATTGTTGTGGTGAAAGTTGCGATCAATGGGTTCGGCCGCATCGGGCGGCTGGTTTTTCGAGCGATGGTTGAGCAAGGTCTCATCGGCAAAGAGGTGCAAGTTGTTGCCGTCGGCGACATTGTCCCGGCCGACAATTTGGCGTACTTGGTGAAGTACGATTCGACTCAAGGTCGTTTCAACGGAACGGTCAGTAGCAAGAAGTCGAGTCCGGATAAAGCGGAAGATGACGTGTTGGTCGTCAACGGGCAGGACATCGCCGTCGTCAGCGCGAAGTCCCCTGCCGATCTGCCGTGGAAGCAATACGGTGTCGATATCGTCATCGAATCGACCGGCCTCTTCACCGAAGCGGAAAAGGCCAAGGGCCACATCACTGCCGGTGCGAAGAAGGTTATCATTTCGGCTCCGGCCAAGGGTGAAGATGTCACGATCGTCATGGGCGTGAATCACGACAAGTACGATCCGAAGGCTCACAACATCATCTCTAACGCGAGTTGCACAACCAACTGTCTCGCTCCTGTTGTGCACGTGCTATTGAAAGAGTTCGGCATCGAAGAAGGCTTGATGACGACCATCCACGCCTACACCGCGACGCAGAAGACGGTCGATGGCCCCAGCAAAAAGGACTGGAAAGGTGGCCGTACCGCTGCTCAAAACATTATCCCGTCCGCCACTGGAGCCGCGAAGGCGGTTGCGTTGGTCTGCCCCGAAGTGAAGGGCAAGATGACCGGAATGGCCTTCCGCGTTCCAACTCCGACTGTTTCAGTCGTTGACCTGACCGTGAAGACCGTCAAGGAAACCAGCTACGCGGAAATTTCCGCCGCCATGAAGAAGGCGAGCGAGACATATCTCAAGGGCATCCTTGAATACACCGAAGACGAAGTGGTCAGCACCGACTTCATCCACTGCAACGCCTCGTCGATCTTCGACAAGGGAAGCGGGATTGAACTCAATAGCCGCTTCTTCAAGCTCGTCAGTTGGTACGACAACGAATGGGGCTACAGCAACCGTGTCGGTGACTTGCTGAAGTTGATCATCAGCAAGGGGCTGTAATTTTCTACTTTAGAAACCGTTTGAAAGACCGCGACAAGGTAAGCCACTTGTCGTGGTCTTTTTTTTGCACAGATCTTCAGTTTTTGAACAAATTCAAAAAGCTGAAGATAGCCCGCATGTCGTTGTGCCAACAAAAAAGTCACCGGCGAATTCTATTCGCCGGAGACTTTTTAATGGAAAAATGAATGCGGTCGAGAGGAGTTGAACCTCCACGCCCTTTGGGGGCACAGGCTTCTGAGACCTGCGTGTCTGCCAATTCCACCACGACCGCTTATTGGAAATTTCTCCGCAACAGGGACCGAAACAGCCAGGTTAGCTTTCTCGTTCTAAGTTGCGGGGCGGGAGCATACGGATTCGATCAAGGTGCGGCAAGCGTTTCGGTTGCGATGATTCGCCGTGCTCGCCAGATTGAATCGAGAACCGCTTGGACGTTATCCGGTTCAGAGAATGGGCTCATGATGTACGATTTCAAGGCGACGATCGGCTCGCCGTAATCGGACAGGCGGTAACAGTCGGTCAGCGAGATCACGACCCCGCGGCCTTGCAACGCTTCGTCGCGGATCAATTCAAAGATGCGGCGGTTGTAAGCGTTGTGAGCTTGTAGCTGCACGCGGTACGCCGCGTCGGTTTGCTCACGCTTCGGAGCGGAAAACGTATCGACGCCGTCGGGATACACGCGGAACAGCGTCACCGGGCCGAAGTTGTCTTCGTTGAGCACGACCGTCGAGGCGTGCCCCTTTAAATGTGCGGACAGCTCAACCGCCATCGTCACCAGATGACCGAGCAACGACCGCAGGCCGTTCTTGCCGAATAGCAGCATGTTGGCCAGCGCGGCCATCGGACCGCTGCCGCTGCGCGTGGTTTCGAGCGTGTACTTGCCGGGGTGATGATGCCCGGATTGAAACAAGTACGGCGTGGCCGATTGATCGCGCGAGATGAGTTGCAGATCGCTCGTCTGTCGCAACAGGAACAGGCTGCTGACATACGGTGTGAAGCCTGTTTTGTGAAAGTCGATCCCGAGCGAGTCGCTCTGGCCGAGATGCCGAATGCGCCGCGCGGTCCCAGCGAGTGCTCTCACAGTCCGTGGATCGAAGCCGAGCGGATTGGTCGTGAAGTCGTAGTCGTTGAAGACGCTCCATGCCCAACCAATGACCGCATCGGCGTGAATGTGCGGTGTGTAGTCGAGGCTGAACTCATCACGCAGCCGATCACGAATTTCGATGATCGTTGAAAGATCATCGAGTCCGAAGGCATCGGTCGTCCCCATCGTGGCCACGATCGCGGCCACTTTGCGACCGTCTTTGAGCACATCACGCAGCATCGTTTCGAGCAGACAGGTTCGGATTTCGTTCTCCGGAGTCGTCGGCACTTGCACGACATTTTGTTCACCGAGTCCCAGCCAGTTTGCGACTGTCGAGCAAGCGTAATGTGCTCGATCCGAACAGACGATTGCGGCGGGCTCGCGCAGCCCCGTCTGACCGGCTCCGGGACAAGCCTTTTCGAGTCCGATCTTCGTTCCGTAAAGCAGCGTTCCCGTGCCGCCAAACGTGAAGACCCCGCCGGATTGCTCGGCGGGATAGCCGACCAAGTCCGCTGCCATCGCCGTCACTTCGACCTCGGCCACGGAGACTCGACGCCCCGATTCGTCGCTGCACAAATTCGGGTTGTAGATCGACGGCAACATCCCGCCGATGATGCTGGCAATCGTCGGAGCGGGGACCACGTTGACCTGTGCTCGCGGATGTCCCGAGATGAACAGCCCCGAAAGATGCTCGACCAATTCGTCGCTGACACTTTCCAACGAAGCCGGTGCGTCCGCGATCCGCCGCTGCCTCGCCGCCGTGTAATCCAACGTCTCCGGCTTCCCCAGCAACGGCGTGACCGACTTCATTCGATCGACTTGATCCAACGCCCGCAAAAAAGAGAACACGAAGTAAGCATCGTGAACCCGATCCGAAACCGGCTGCGGAAACGCCTGCCGCAGCGATCGAACAACGTCTTGATAAAGTGCAGTCATGAGGCTTACCACAGTAACCCGAAGCGCGAGCGAGGGCGGGCGCATCACGACGCTTCGATTCTGGATTCATCGTCTTGGGGAGCGCCCGCCCTCGCTCACGCTTCGGGTTAGTGACGCGGCTTCGCCGCACTATTCTTTGACGGTGAGTAGCTTGTCTTCGGGGAAGGTTTCCAGTTCCAGTCCTTTGAAGTGCAGTTCCTGCGGCACGCTGTTGGAATGCAGTTGCAGGCCGATCGGGGCTTCCTTGATGCGATCCGGTTCCGGTTCGCGCCAGTCGGAAATCAACTTGCCGTTGAGCACGAACCGAATGCGGTTCCCCTGAGCAAGGATTTCCATCGCGTTCCAGTCGTGTTGCTTGCCGACCTTTTGAGCCTTGTCGGCGTTCTGATGCAACATGCTGCGACCGTACAAATCCCAGAAGCCGTAGCCCGAAGGGAACATTACCAAGTGCCCGGCATACGTGAATTTGTCTTTCTGCTCCGGAGCCAACCGGCCCCACATCGCGATGCCCGAGTGCATTTCGGACGTGACCAGCTTCGCGTCAAAGACCAGTCGAAAATCCGAGAATTTCCGTTCGGTGAGCAAGTACGTGCTGACGGGAACCGGCTCGGTGTTCTTGCCGATGATCATGCCGTCCTTCACCGACCAGTGCTTCTCATGCCCGATCCAACCGGTGAGATCTTTGCCATTGAAGAGTTTGAGTTGCTCCCGCTTCCCTTCTCGCGGCGGCACCACCGGCGGCTCCTTCTTGTCCTCGGCCTGCACCGCACTCAGCGAGGAAACGGCCAAACCCAACAGACAGACAACTCCGACGAACCAGCGTGACGAGTGACTCATGGCAAGCTCCGTTGAAAGGAAGGGATCTTCGTGGGAGCGGTTTCAAAACGTAGAGCAGGCGGCTCGCCTGCTCCGATTCACCGCTTGGATCACAGGCGAGCCGCCTGTGCTACGGGTTTTGAAACCACTTCGCGGAGCGGGATCATTCAGCCACGGCGAGACACCGTCAAGCAGCTTGAGTTCGCGAGGTGAGTGAAGCTCACGTCCGCGCGAGCGAAGCCCGCTTTGAACGCGAACCATCCAGCGAAACCACTTCCGTGGAGATCGTCACGCCGAGAGCCTCAAGAACCCGCTGGGCTCGATCGACCGTGATGCCGTGGTATTCATTCCGCTCGTCGCGAGACACCTGCGACTCGCTCACGTCCAGCCGCTTGGCCAACTCCCGCTGAGTCACCCCTTTGGCGATGCGAAGAGCGACCAACAACTGGCCCATGCCAGAAAGATTTTGCAGTTCGTCGAACTCGCCGCGCTTCAGCCGTTCGTAGCTTTGCACCTCTTCCTTGAGTTGTTCGTGAAAACAGCGCACCGGGTCCAACACCCGTTTGACTTCATCCTTGGTCAATTCCGTTTTCCGGAGATGCACCGCTTGCTGCTTGAGCCGCTCGCTCTGTTCGCTCAGCCGCCGGACGGCAATCTTGTATTCCGCTTCGCTTCGAATCATGGTGGCGCATCATGATAAATCAGGATAGCTCCTTCAACGTGACGACTTGGGGCTGACAGATTGAACTCTGACTTGCTATCACCTGCATCGGTTTGAGATCAGCAATCTGAGATTTGTGATTTCCGCAGGGAGGTTTCATGGGTGTGCCTGTTTCGCAGATGTGGACGGTGGCGACTTACGTCTTGGGCAAGAAGCTGCGAGGCGTGAAGCGGTATCCGTTGGTGCTGATGCTCGAACCGTTGTTTCGCTGCAACCTCGCTTGTGCCGGTTGTGGGAAGATTCAGCATCCGGCCGACATCTTGCGAAAGCAGTTGACTCCCGAAGAGTGTTTCGCGGCGGTCGATGAGTGCGGGGCTCCGATGGTCTCGATCCCCGGCGGCGAGCCGCTGCTGCATCCGCAGATGGACGAGATCGTGCGCGGGTTGGTCGCTCGCAAGAAGTACGTCTATCTTTGTACGAACGCCTTGCTGCTGGAGAAATGGCTGCCGCGATTTACTCCGTCGAAGTATCTGTCGTTCTCAGTGCATCTCGACGGACTGGCGGCGGAGCACGATGAGGCGGTCTGTCGCGAAGGGACTTATGAGATCGCAGTCAAAGCGATCAAGGCGGCGATCAAGGCGGGGTTTCGAGTGACGACGAACTCGACACTGTTCAATACGGCCGATCCCGTGCGCTACCATGAGTTCTTCGACACGCTGATGGAAATCGGCGTCGAAGGGATGATGGTCTCGCCCGGCTATCCGTATGAGAAAGCTCCCGACCAAGAACATTTTCTGCATTCGCGCGAGACGATCGGTTTGTTTCGGCGGCTGTTCGCAAAACCGAAGCGGAGTTGGAAGTTCAATCAGTCGCCGCTGTTTTTGGAGTTCCTCAAGGGGAAGTGGGAACTTGAATGCACGCCCTGGGGGAGCCCGGCATACAACATCTTTGGCTGGCAGAAACCGTGCTATCTGCTCAACGAGGGTTATGCGCAGAGCTTTCAAGAACTGCTCGACACGACCGACTGGAGCAAGTACGGCCGCGCGAGCGGCAATGCGAAGTGCTCCGACTGCATGGTTCATTGCGGCTACGAACCAAGCGCCGTCGCCGACACGTTCGGCTCGCTGCGTGGGTTCACGACAGTTGCTCGTTTGTTTCTATTCGGGCCGGGACGCGATAAGGAGATCATTGACGAGCCGCCGACACCACGACGACCGGGACTCCGTGTTGCACAGACGCCTGGTTGTGGCGATGGCTGCGCGACATCGAAGCCGCATTTCGACGAAACTCGCGAGCGACCGTTGGTTGAACTGACGGTTTTGGACTGACTCGAAAAATGAGGGGTAAAGAAGCCGCCCATCGTTTTTGTAGAACGGTTTTTAAACCGTTCACTCCGCTGGCAACCAAAGTGGCCGCACGGTTTGGAAAACCGTGCTACGGGACGAGAGCCGCTTGCCGAACCCGGAACAATCGTTGTAATCAGCCCGAATCCTCAGCGCCAATTGACTTTGATGAATTGACCGCTGCTGATGTGACCGATACTTTCCCGTGCGCACCGGAAGGACTCCCGCCTGTTATTTGCCGAAAGGTTTGCCATGCTCAACGTCTTTGGCCGTCAGCACCAATTCTGTGATCAGGTTAATCGCCGTGCATTTCTCAAGATCGGCGGGTTTAGTTTGGGAGCTGCCAGCGGCCTTGGTTTGGCCGACATCCTGCGTGCTCAAGGGGGTGAAAAGGCATCTCAGCACAAAGCGGTCATCAACATTTTTCTCGGCGGCGGGCCGCCGCATCAGGACATGTGGGATATCAAGGTTGATGCTCCTCGCGAAATTCGGGGTGAGTTCAGCCCAATCGACACCAAGGTTCCCGGCATTCAAATTGGTGAGTGCTTTCCGCTGATCGCGGGAATGATGGATAAGTTCGTGGCGATCCGCTCGGTCGTTGGTTGCGTTGATAATCATGACGGGTATCAGTGCCTCAGCGGATGGGCCCGAAACAAAGATGTGTCGATCGGCGGTCGGCCTTGCATCGGTGCCGTGGCCTCTCGAATTCAAGGCCCCGTGAATCCATCAATGCCGCCGAGCGTAGCACTCGCGGCAAAAACTCAGCACGTGCCGTGGTCAGAACCAGGTGCTCCCGGCTTCTTGGGGACGGCTTATCAACCATTCAAGCCGGATGGGCAAGGAATGGCCGATCTCACTCTTAATGGTGTGTCGCTCGATCGCCTGCAGGATCGAAAATCGTTGCTCGGTGGGCTTGATCAACTTAAGCGAGAAGTCGATGTGACAGGCATGTTGCGAGGCATGGACTCGTTCACGCAAGCGGCTTTTGGAGTGCTGACTTCCAGCAAATTGGCCGAAGCACTTGATCTCTCAAAAGAAGATCCAAAGCTGCGAGCCCGCTACGGTGATGGCAAGCCTTATCAGTTCCAATACGACGGTGCTCCAACCGTCAACGAACACATTCTCATTGCACGCCGCTTGGTTGAAGCGGGGGTTCGCTCGGTGACATTGTCGTTCGGACGTTGGGATAGCCACGGCCAGAATTTCGCATTGGTTCGCGATCACGGTGGGAAACTCGATCAAGCGGTCACGGCGTTGGTTAGTGATCTCGAAGAACGGGGCATGTTGAATGATGTCACGGTCGTCGTCTGGGGTGAGTTCGGTCGCACTCCGCGAGTCAATCCAGGAGCAGGTCGTGATCACTGGCCACAAGTGAGTTGTGCGTTGCTCGCGGGTGGTGGAATGCGAACTGGGCAAGTGATTGGTTCTACAAACCGACTAGGCGAGTTTGCGAAAGATCGCCCAGTTCACATGCAAGAGATCATTTCCACGGTCTATCACAACCTGGGAATCGATCCGCGCACGACCACGCTCAATGATCCAACCGGTCGTCCGCAGTACTTGATCGAGCAACGCGAACCGCTGCGAGAACTCGTCTAAGAGCGATTTCGAAACTAACACGACGCACAAGCGATTGGTCCGAACCAAGATCACTTGTGCGTTGTTCTATCTTGAAAACAACCAAAGCCAGAATACTCCTTGAGTCACCTCAGCAAGCCAAGCGAGTGATTGCCGCCTGCCGGACTGAATATTTCATGTTCCCAATCTGACCGTAGGGGTTCGTGGCATTTCGGCAACGTTTTGTACCTGGCCACCGAATTTTCTCGTGGAATGTTGTTGCGATCTTTCATCCTGGCGCTGATCTCCGTTTGCATTTCTGCAATGGATGAACTGCAACTGCGACGTTACGTAGTTCGGCTTCGAACAATTGCTGGCAAATTTTCTCCTGTGACCTATCGTTGCAGTCGAGATGTGCCGTGACGCTCAATGAATAGCGTGAAGGCGTTCGTGTCAGTTTATGAACTCTCTTCAGAGCAGATTTGCAATGAATCGCCTCGTATTCTTCAAGCAGCAGCATTCAGGGCGGCGCGGAGTAATTTTGGTCCTGACGGCCGTCGTGCTCATTGTCATGTTGGGATTCGTTGCATTCACGGTTGACATTGGACTGATTCAGCTCACAAAGACTCAACTTCAGGCTGCAGCAGATGCCGGTGCGTTGGCAGGAGCGATGGAACTGAGTGGGACTCTTGATGCGGCAACAGTGCGAACGAACGCGCGTACGGCTGCTGTAGACGTGGCGAAACTGTATCGCAATGGTGATCAAAATGCCGTTACATTGGATCCGATCAACGATATCACTTTTGGAAAGATCGCTTGGAACGCCACCACCCAAACTTATCAATATACTTGGGGTGACTCAGCCGTTCCATACAGCGTTATCAAGGTTCGTGCGATGCGGAGCACGAGCGGTGGCGACAGCCGACTGCCTTTGGTTTTTGCTCCAATCCTCGGCACTCAGAAAGCTAGCATTGAAGCCACTGCGGTGGCGACGTTTCAGCCACGCGACATCATGGTTGTACTCGACTTCTCCGCCTCCATGAATGATGACAGTTCCTTAGGGGCGATCGGTAAGCTCGGTCGGAGCTACATCGAAAGCAATTTGCAGACGATGTGGAACGAATTGGGCGCGCCGGTTTACGGCAACCTGACATTCACTCCGAAACACGCGAAGCTGGCGGGGCGTGCCGCATCGGGAACGATCCCGCACATCGACGTCACCTTCAAACGCACATCGATCGATGTCGTATCGACGAGCAATCTGTCGCAGGTCAGACTGCAATTCTCCAGCGGTTCGACGCAGACCTTTACTGGTCTGACCGCGAAAACTGGAACCTTTGCCGGCACGAGCGGCAACTCGAACAAAGACATCACTTCTTGCTGGGTGAAGTCTGGAACAAACGGCAGCCTCTCGTCCGGCAATTTGGGGGAGCAGTTCGACTTCACCGCGTCCAACATTCAAACGGCGTTGGGGTTGACCGGAAGTTATCCGTATCCCAGCGGCAGTTGGTCGGATTACATCTCCAAAGTGCAAAGCTCCAGCGGGGACATCGCGAACGCCGGATATCGTGACATGTACGGCTATCTCACCTGGATTCATTACCTGGAATACAACTACCCCATGGTTACACAAACGCCCGATCTGTGGAAAACCAGCGAGCAGCCGGTGGGCGTGATGAAAGACGCGGTCGATCTCTTCATCGACTATCTCACCACCGTCGAAGCTCAGGACTACATCGGCCTGTCGGTGTTTACCCACACCAATTCTGCGGGAGCTATTCTCGAACATGGTTTGAGCAACAACATCAATCAAATCAAGACGACCACTCGGCAACGTCAAGCGGGGCATTACACGGGGAACACGAACATTTCAGCCGGCATGAAGGTCGCCCGGGATGAGCTCAATGCTCACGCTCGACCACGCTCGTTCAAAATGATGATCGTGCTGACCGACGGCGTGGCCAACCTGCCCAGCAGCGAGTCCGTGGGAACGGCCGCCGTGATCTCCGAAGCCAACGCGGCCAAAGGCGATAAAATCAAAATCTTGTCGATCTGCTTGGGTGCGGGGGCAGATACAGCCACGTTACAGCAAGTCGCCGATATCACTGGTGGAGTCTTCTACAACGTCCCGCCAGCGGCCAGCATCTCCTCGGTGCAAACTCAGTTGCAAAACGTCTTCCGTGAAATCGCGAGCAGCAGACCGCTGAAGCTTGTCAGCGGGCAATGAGCCGCGTTTGTCCCTGTCATCAAATCGGGCTTACCCCAGCCGCAATACGATCCAAACTGACCAGTTCCGCACGCTCATTTGACGCTCGCGTTAATTCGCAAATCAGCCGAATTGCTCGGAAATCAGGGTCTTCCACAACAAGGCACGATGGATGTGCCAAGAAGTCGAAAACCGCTCGCTGCTCAATCGCCCAAAGAACGCCCAGTCGAATCGCTTTCAAAAAGGATTCCAATGGCCAGCGTGCGGCACGCAAGGCGGTGACATCACTCACGGGGCTCATCGGTATTTCAATCAGTCCGGTTGGGTAAACGAACGGCTGCGATTCGGTCTGGGCTTTGACGATTGACGCCAGTACTTCCTCCGACGGAACTTCTCCCGTGTTTCCAGAAAGATGTGTGGGGTACTTGGAGCTCAACCACTTGAAGCCCTGATTGAGCAGCATTTTTTGAACGTCGGGTCGATCTTGCAGGCCATTGTGAAAACCGCCCGGAGTTCGGAAACCATTGGCTGTGATCCCCGCCCGCGATTTCAATGCGGTCGTCGTGATGCGAATGTTGCGATCAACGATCTCACTTGCCGACTGTCCGTCAATGAGCCACGGTGCTCGCTGAAATCGAAACTGCGTTTCCTCCGGCTTATTCGCTTTCACGAAAACGTGATCGTAAGTGTGATTGCCAATGAGATGCCCGTCTGTCGCGAGTTGCTTGAGCCAGTCCACTTTCGGTTGCTCAAGAACTCGACCAACGCAAAAGAAATGAATCACTCCACCAAAATCTTTCACGATCCGAGCAGCCTCGACCGCATAGCGTTTTGTGGCTTCGTCCAGATTTCCTTTCTCAAAATTCCATTCGAGGTTGTCTCGCTTCGGATATTGAGCGCTCATTTCCAAATCCAGAGTGATTGCAATCTGAGCCTTGGGGCGAGGTTTTTCTTTCGCGTTAAGACTCCTCTGAGTCGCCGCAAGCAGACCCAATGAAGCGGCGTTTGTCAGAAAACGCCGCCGATCAAATCTTGGAGAAACATTCCGTGATTCTAGTGTGAGCATAAAGTTGTCTCGATCGAAAGGAGTTGAGTCTGTGAGCATCAAAAATTGCCTTGATTCGGAACATCAATCTCGCCGATGACATCCCAAGCCAAATTGACGAGAACGTCAACCACGCACCGCCAAAATACTTCCTCTAAAGTTGATCAGAAAAGACTTGCATCGTTGAGCGGCATCAAGTACACACCCTCCCTCGCTGGCGGACACCGATTCCGTCAGTGTTATTCCTCGATAGCTCAATCGGTAGAGCGAGCGGCTGTTAACCGCTAGGTTTTAGGTTCGAGTCCTAATCGAGGAGCTGGATTAAGTCTTTGCCGAGCCGTGAGTTACGGCTACCTGTTGGACGGTGAGAGCGGTTGAAAAAGTCGGTGACTACCACTTTTCTACCACAATTCGCATCCATAGTGCGGCGTGAAACCCCGAAACGACCTTCGTTTCGTGAGGGAGAACGCTGCCATGTCGAGAATTGCGAAGAAGCCCACCTATCTTTTGCACAAGCCTACCGGACAAGCTCGCGTCCGCCTTGGTGGCAAAGACGTCTACTTGGGAAAGTTTGGCTCACCCGAATCGCGAGCACGCTACGACGATCTTGTGTCCGAATGGTTCGCCCGCAGCGGTGACGTTCGATCCTTCACGTTGACCGTGGATGACCTCGTGCTGCTCTACATGGGGCACGTTGGCGAGCATTACCGGAAGAACGATGAGCCGACTTCCGAAGTCAACAACGTCCGCGTGGCACTGCGGTATCTCGTGGCAAAGTTCGGTCGTACCCTCGCCCACGATTTTGGACCGCGAGCGCTCAAAGAAGTTCGCCAAGCGATGATTGACGCAGGTTGCGTCCGCACTTCCATCAATCGCATGGTGGACCGAGTCCGTCGCACGTTTCGCTGGGCGGTTGCTGACGAACTGTTGCCCGTGAGAGTTAGTCAGGCCCTCGATTGTGTGAGCGGCTTACGCGAAGGACGAACTCCGGCGAAAGAATCCGATCCCATCCTTCCAGTGTCGCAGCACTTCATTGACGCCGTGCAGCCCTACGTCAGCCGTCAGGTTTGGGCACTGATTCAATTGCAGATTCTCACAGGAGCACGCTCCGGCGAATTGCTGCCAATCCGCGGAGCGGACATCAACATGCAAGGCGCAGTTTGGGAGTTCGTTCCTCGATCACACAAGACACAGCATCACGGCAAGCGGCGGATCATCTTTCTTGGCCCGAAAGCTCAAGCGATCGTCCGCGAGTTCTTGAAAGCCGATTTGCAGGCTCCTTTGTTTTCTCCGGCAGATGCGTTGGCCGAATATCGTGCCGCGCTTCGTGCGGCTCGGCAGACACCGTTGACCCCCTCGCAACGAATGCGCAAGCCGAAGCTCAACCCCACCAAGCAACCCCGCGAGATGTACGACGTCGTGAGCTATCACCATGCAATTGCCAAAGCCTGCGAAAAGGCGTTCGATATGCCGCCGGAACTCCGAGACATTCGCGAAACCATCGCGAAGTTGCCGGAGTCTGAACGCGAATCGGCCAAGAAACGCTTGCAAGCCGAAGCATCCGCTTGGCGGAAGAAGTGGAGTTGGCATCCGCATCAGTTGCGGCACAACGCGGCGACCGAACTCCGCCGCGAATTCGGTTTAGAAGCTGCTCAAGTCGTTCTCGGTCACGCGAGCGCCAACATCACGCAAGTTTATGCAGAACGCGATTCCGAAAAGGCGAGAGGCATCATGCTGCAAGTCGGTTAGACTGATCGAATCGCGGGAGTAGGTTAGCTCCCGAAAAGGCGACTTCCTGACGCCCTGCCCGCGATTCTTTTTCTCATCAGGACCGGATACAGGAACCGGAACATGGGCGAGTTCGACCGCCAATTGCAGGCGTTCTTTCGGGGAGCGAACCAAATAAGACACGCCACCGAAAGCGCCGTCTTTTGGTTCCGAAGCGTGAATCGGTATGCGATTGCAGGAGACACCACGGGTGAAGGGGAACTCAACTCTTTTATGGACAGCCTCTATGAACATCGCGAGATG
>JAPLNX010000195.1 GCA_026400935.1 Planctomycetia bacterium
GACTGTCAACAACTCAGCGATCGAAAAACTCGCCGGAGATAAGAGCTGGGTGTCGTCCATGACGCCCGACCTTTTACTCCAACTTCGCAATTCATGGGCAGGCCATTTTCTGACACCCACGCCTTCGGCGAATACTTACAGCAAAATGAAGGCAAGTGCTTACTTGATAGTTAGTTGACGTTGGTCGGAGCGTTACGGGCAACCTGAAAAGTGCGACCTACAACTGCAGGGATCACAAAAGGCAGGCAATCTGCGGGATATTTTCCTGGAATACCAATAATGTCACGGAGAGCGGTTGTACGAGGTCGATAAAGACTGGCAGTCGAACCGCGCTTTGGCGTTGGGCGGAAATTTGGGGTGGCGGTTTTAATCATCAACACCACGAAGTAACGCTGAGCGCCAGTCGCGAGACCCCGAACACGATAGCTCCAGACGACCAAGGATCGGTCACTATGCAATGGACATCTTGGCTCGAAGCCATTCGCCGCGCTTGTGCTCCCACGGTTACCGATCGTCGCCGCGCGGCGGCCCGAAACGAACCGATTGAAGCGTTGGAAGCTCGA
Source organism: Planctomycetia bacterium (assembly GCA_026400935.1). GTDB lineage: Bacteria > Planctomycetota > Planctomycetia > Planctomycetales > Planctomycetaceae > SXKJ01. The sequence goes on from JAPLNX010000195.1 coordinate 564, forward strand.
TCACTCCTGACTGTCTCGTCGTTCTTTATCAACGGGCAACTGTCAGTCGCGTCGGACGGTAGTGACGACATCACCGTTCGTTCGAACCCGTTCAATCCCAACTTGGTGCAAGTGCTCGCTAACGGAGCACCGATCACTTCTTTGGGGACGATCCAGACATCGTCCGTTTCGTCGATCGTCGTCGAAGGAGGCGATGGTCCAAACACGATTGACCTGAGCGGCGTCTCGGCCACTCGGTTCAAAGCGAATTTGGCCATCACCGTGAACGGCAAGCAAGGTGACGACATCATTACGGGGTCGTTCAACCTCAACGACACGTTGTTGGGTGATCACGGCAATGACGTCATCAATGGCGGATCTGGTCTGAATCAGATCGACGGCGGTGACGGCAACGACACACTCAATGGTGGCGGCGGTAGCGACACTATCCTCGGCGACGATGGCAATGACGACATCGACGGCGGTCTCGGCAACGACACGATCAGTGCCGGCAACGGCATCGACACGATTGATGGTGGTGCTGGAAGCGACTCGATCACCGGCGGTGACGGAGCGGACTTCATTGATGGCGACACGCCCGGCTTCAGCGGCGCGGGTAACGACACGATCTTCGCTGGTCAGGGAAACGACACGATTCGCGGCGGTGACGGCGATGACCTGCTGAATGGCGATGGCCAGAACGATTCGATCCTCGGCGGCAATGGCAACGACGCGGTCTTTGCTGGTAGCGGCAACGACTTCGTTGATGGCGGCACCGGCAACGACACGCTCAACGGCGATAGCGGCAATGACTCGATCCAAGGGATGGCTGGCAATGACCAGGTCAACGGCGGAGTCGGCAATGATCTGTTGCGTGGCGACGACGAATTCTTTGCGCTCACCGGCAACGATGTGATTAACGGCGGTGCAGGGAACGATACCTGCATTGGGGGCAACGGCAACGACAACATCAATGGAAGCGTTGGTAAAGATTCGATCCAAGGAAACAACGGCACCGACACACTCAACGGCGGCAATCAGAATGACACCGTCGAAGGTGGTGACGGAAACGATGACCTAAATGGTGGTGAAGGGGACGATCTCATCTATGGTGACGACCCGTTCCCTGGCAGCTTTGGCAATGACACCATCAACGGCAACCTCGGCAACGATTCGATCTTTGCTGGCGACGGCAATGACAGCGTCGTGGGCGGAGGTGGCAACGATCTCATGGCTGGCGAAGGAGACGACGACACGCTCGATGGTCAAGCCGGCAAGGACTCGCTCAATGGTGGCGACGGCGATGATCTCCTCGTCACGAACATTAACGGCGGAGTTGATACGTTCGATGGCGGGCAGACTGGTAAAGACCGGTTGCAATACAACGGGTCCGGAGCGATCGACACGATCACCGTCGATCAGAACAAACTGAATCAGTTGACGATCACGAATGGTTCGGCCCTCATTACGGTTCTCAGCAGTGCAGCCACGATCGAAATCAATGGTTTGAACGGCGACGACGTCGTGACGATCAACGCGATTGATAAGACTGCCGAGCACTTAGTCATCGTGAATGGCGGAGCCGGTAACGACTTGGTCGTCGCGAATAACAACGCTGTCGGAACGTCGAAGCTCAACGTCAACGGTGGTGACGGGGACGACACGATCCTCGGCAGTAGCGGCGACGATGTGATGATCGGCGACGCGGGGAATGATTCAATCAACGGCGGAGCAGGCAACGACAGTCTCGTCGGTGGAGTGGGCAACGATGTGCTCAACGGGGCGGCTGGAAATGACTCAGTCGATGGTGGTGTTGGCGACGATGCCCTCTTCGGTGGCCTCGGCGACGACAACCTACAGGGCCAGGATGGCAATGACACGGCATCAGGCAACGAAGGGAATGACACCTTGTCGGGTGGTGCTGGTGACGATGCACTCAACGGGGCTGACGGAAACGATTCGATCAGCGGCGGCCTTGGTGCTGACGGCATCGCAGGTGGTGCTGGTAACGACACAGTCGATGGCGGAGCGGGTGACGACCTCATCAACGGGCAATCGGGTAATGACAGTCTCCGCGGTGGAGATGGCAATGACACGATGACCGGCGATGGTGGCACAGACACCATCCTTGGCAACGACGGCAATGATTCGATTTCCGGTGGCGACGACAACGACTTGCTCGGTGGCGGTGACGGCGACGACACCATCACTGGCGATCTCGGCGACGACATTATCTGCGGCGAAGATGGCCACGACCGACTCTTCGGTAACGATGGTCACGACATCGTCCTCGGCGGAGATGGTAACGATGGCGTCAACGGCGGCTCTGACGGCGACACACTCGCCGGTGGACTCGGAACTGACACGCTGCCGGGCGCCGATCCGACAGAGATCAATGAGAACTACGTCCTGCCATCGGCGATCGACACGATCTTGCAAAGTTAAAGTACGGTCACGAATTCACTCGCCCCATTCCTCTGACTTCCATTCCCCCGATTCCGGCTTCAGCTCACAAGAGCAGTTGATGTCTTAGTCAGAAGAATAGAGGTCAGAGGAATGAAGGCAAAAGAGGGCGGCGCATCACTGCGAGTCTTGCTGAAAGACTTCCGCGATGACTTCTTCCAGCGGGCGGTCTTGAACGCTGACATCTTCAATTTCATAGCGGCTGAGCAACGCAGACAGCGTTTGCGGAATCTCCGCGCGAGGAACTCGCAGCTTCAATCGGGGCGATTTGATATCGAACACGGTCCCGAAGTGTTCCAGTTCCGCTGATGTCGGTAACTCGCCTGCGAATTGCAGTTCGATCACTTTGTGGTGGCTAAATTGATCTACGATGGTTTCCAGCGGGCCGTCGTGCCGGATCAATCCCTGATTGATGATGATGGCTCGATCGCAGAGCGCTTCAACATCTTTCATGTAATGGCTGGTGAGTAACACGGTGATCTGCCGCTCGCTTTGATAGTGCTTGAGAAACTCTTGCACCTTACGTTGCGAAACGACATCGAGCCCGATGGTCGGCTCGTCAAGCAACAACAAGTCGGGGCTGTGCAGTAACGCGGCGATCAACTCCATGCGCATACGCTCGCCGAGCGATAGTTCACGCACCGGCTGGCCGACAAGCTTGCGAACTTCCAACAGATCAGTCAGCTCATCCAGACGTCGCTGAAAGGCATTCGGTTCAATCCGGTAAATCGCCTGATGCAGCCGGAATGATTCCTGAGCCGGCAAGTCCCACCAAAGTTGATTCTTCTGGCCCATCACGAGCGAGAAACGCCTCCGATACGCGAGTTCGCGGTTCCAGGGCGTGTAGCCTAACGCGGTTGCTTCGCCGGAGGTCGGATAGATCAGTCCGCTGAGCAGTTTCAATGTCGTTGTCTTGCCGGCCCCGTTTGGTCCCAAGAACGCGACCATCTCGCCTTGTCGAATGGTGAAGCTGACACCGCCGACCGCCGTCACTGTTTTGTAGTCGCGATGAAACAGACTCCTCATCGAAGCCCACAAGCCTTCGCGTTTTTGAAACACGCGATAGACCTTCGTCAGATTCCGGACATCAATGGCAACAGGTGATTCAGCGGCGTTAGACATGCCGGGGATGTTAGGAGCCAGCTCTGACACATTCGAGCCATCCATCTCGTTGAGAAAACGATAGCTTCCGAGTTACTCGCTGACGTCGCCCAGTTCGCGACGCAGGCGACGGAGGACTCGCGATTTGGCTTGGCGTACGGAGTTCGTTGAGAGACTCAACTCTGCGGCGACGTCGGTGGTGTCACGCAGCTCGATTGTTGTTTGCCAAAATGCTTGCCAAGTTCGTTCTTCAAACTCGCACCGCACGAGATCGAGCGCTCGCCGAAAGAGTTTTTGAAGTTCATTGCGATCGGTGATATCGACGGACTCATCGGACCAGATTTCGGGAATCGACGATAGCCGCAATCCTGCTTCGGTTCCGCCAACAGCCTCTTCTCGATGCGATGTTCGACGGTAGTGGTCTCGCAACTTGTTGCGAGCAATCGTCCATAACCAACCGCGAAACGTCCCTTGTCCCGGTGTGTGCAAGAAGCGATCAATGGCGATTGCCACGGCACTGAAGACTTCCTGCATTAAGTCTCCCGCGTCTTCCGACGAAAGTCCGTGGCGGCGTCCCCAATGAAAGACCAGCGGTCCGTAAAGATCGGTCAACCGCTGCCATGCTTGCGGATCACGTGCTTTCACGCGAAGCAACCAACTGGTGGATGTTCGGTTTTCGCTAGGGCGACTGACGGAAGTGCTCATGAGAGTGGCCCAATATCGCGCGAGTGGCGAGGGAGAAAGTCGCCGAGTACCGTATCGCCGATGTCCGATGGTTGCCACTTCGTTCGCCAATCAAGACTCTCGCTCACTGAGCTTGCCTCAGTGGAAACGGGCTTCTGCACTACGACCAGTTTCGTCTGTACCCATCGCGTAGTGCAAAACCTGCGACCCACTGAGACAAGCTCAGTGGGATGTTTGATAAATGTTTTATTCCGAATTGAGGAAATTTCATGAGCCGTGCCGATGATCTCGCACTCGTCCGCGAGTACACGCAGAGCGACAGTTTGATCAAGCACATGCTGGCTGTTGAAGCGGCGATGCGAGCCTACGCCCGTAAGTTCGGCGAAGACGAAGACAAGTGGGGGACCGTCGGCCTGCTGCATGACTTCGATTACGAACGCTGGCCGAATCCGCCCGATCATCCACTGCAAGGCTCTCGAATCTTGCAGGAGCGTGGTTATCCCGACGAGGTGATCTACGCGATCAAGTCGCACGCGGATTACCTCACCGATTGCCCGCGCGTCTCGCGGCTAGACAAGACGTTGTATGCGTGCGATGAGCTTTGCGGATTCATCACTGCTTGTGCGCTCGTGCGGCCCAATCGGCTCGAAGAACTCGAACCGAAGAGTATCCGCAAGAAAATGAAGCAAGCGTCGTTCGCGGCGTCGGTACATCGCGAAGACATTACCAACGGAGCGGCTGATCTTGGCGTAGATCTCGACGTACACATGCTGTTTTGCATTGAAGCCATGCGCGGCATCGCTGCGGAGTTGGGACTGTTGCCTGTAGCGAGTTGAGCGTTGAGCACAAAACGGAGGACGGGCACTCTTGTCCTACGAAATGAAAATGAAGGAGTTCATGCAATGTCGGAACGCGATCAGCAAGCCGGTTCGTCGAACGGTTGGAAGTGGGGAGCGTTCGTCGCGTTGGCCATGGCAGTTGTGCTGGGAACAATCTCGGGGGTTCGATTGCTGCCGAGGATTGTCGGGCCGGGAGTTGTTCCACCGGGCAAGACGACTGATGTGCCGGCTGATCCATTGCGTGCGATTGCGTTGAAGAACGAGGCGATCGCCTTGATGGAGAACGGCAAGTACTCCGAGGCGGTCGAAAAGTTTGGCGATTTACAGCCGCTTGCCGCCGATGAACTATTGGTTCGCCGCAATCGAGCGATCGCAGCCGTGTTGGCGATTGCTCCGGAAGCGTTGGACAAAGTTCGTGAGCCGGAGAAGTATCAGTCAGGTCTCTCACGAGCCACCGAGATCGTGGCGGAGCTTCAATCGAAAGCCCCAGACTCGTTCGTCAGCCATTTGCTGGCAGCTCGACTGGCCGAGCAGCGCGATGATCGCAGCCAGTCGATGCAGGAACTCGAAGCGGCCGTGAAACAATCAGGCGACGATCCGGTCATGGAGGTCGAAGTCTACTTGGCCTCACGCACGATCGAGGACAACGGGGCACAAGCTCGTGGTGTTGCTGCTTTGAAGCGTGCGGCTGACAAAGCGAACGACAATTTGTGGCTCCTGACCGAACTGGCGGTCGCTCAAGCGACGGCGAAAGAGGCCGACGTCGCTAAGACCCTCGGCCTGCTCAAGCAGAGCAGTCAGCCGTTTGTCGAAATGATCAAGAAGCTGCGGGGCAACATTGATTTGACTGAGATGTTGACGAAGGGAGAAGAGGCGGTCACAGCCAATGATTGGAACACGGTCGTGCGTCAGTCGCGGCTGGCCTCGAACCTGTTGAAGCCGGAGATCGCGACAAAGCTCGATCAAAAGCGAGTGGTCAAGCACTTGCTCGAATACGTCGTCACCAATTTCTCGGACGAGTGGTATCAGAAGCATCGCGAGAAGCTGGCTGAGTCAGCAGCGAAATCGGAATCGCCGATCAATGTTTCGTTTGTTGAAGCGGACGCGAAGGATCAATTACCTGTACTGGCCGGCATTCGCGATGTCAAAATCGCGGACTTCGATCTCGATGGCCGCTGGGATGTGATCGTGCTGTTGAGCGGCCAAGTGATCGTCTTCGGACAGTCGGACGGTGAAGCTCAAGATGCTGACGCGGACAAGAAAACGGACGGCAAATCACGCTGGATCACGCTGTGTGAGGCAGTGGTTCCGAGCGGCATGAAGAAGTTGGTCACCAGCGATCTTGATCGCGACACGGAGGAGACTCCTGACACTCATCGCTTCATCGGACAGCCGAAAGGGCGAGCCGAGAAAGCTCCGGTCGGTGCAGCAGAGACTGCCGAAGATGCAGACATCGACTTGCTGATTTACGGCGATGACGGCGTCCTCTTTTTGAAGAACGTGCTCGACAAAGCCTCGAAGACGCGATCGCTGCAAGCTGTCAGCCAAGATGAGTCGTTTGAGGCGCTTCGTGATGTGCTCGCGATCGCCACCGCCGACATTGATCACGACGGCGACTTGGACTTGGTCATTTCATCGGGCAACGGCAGCGGCATCACCGTCTGGCAAAACAACGACAGTCGCGAACACACCAAGTTCGCCGATATCTCATCGCGATCGGCA